>CAMDOL010000044.1 GCA_945903615.1 Rickettsia typhi
AATGGAACAATTGATGCTAGCGAGAAAATCATTGATAAAGTTTATCTAAAACTAGTTGGTGGCACTCAAGATTGTAAGCCTACCTGCTCTATAACGAGCTATCAAAGTTTTGGAAGTGGTAGTCAGTATAATGGAGGGGCGACAACAATATTTCCTGGTTCAAGCCTAACTTTATCTTGTAAATCTGGTTATCTCTCAGCACTTAATTATTATGGCGCTAGATCAGGGATATCTCCAACTATAACTTGCCAGACGCAGCCGAATGGAACTGCAACTTGGGCTAATCTTACAAACGATTGTTCGCTACCAAGAAATTGTTACTCTTACAGCCCAATTTCTGGTCCAACTACTTGTTATGCATCGGCTTCGGGGTGGGATTGGGCGGTGCATTATTCTTCTTCTGAAATATTTTCGATTAATGGTACTGGCGGTTGGAAGTATGTTGGTATTGATCTCTCAAATACAAACCACGGATCTTCCGTGCCGCCTGGTTGTAGACGATGGGATGATCGTGGTCGTGCTGCTATTCACGGTCGTTTTATTTTGCAATGTAATGATGGCACTTATTATTCTACATCTGACTGTGGAGGTGGTGGTTGCTAGTAAGTCAATAAATATGAACAATCTCTTCAAACTTCATTCCAACTTCAAGCCCGCTGGAGATCAGCCGCAAGCAATTGAAAAATTGATTGCTGGTTTAGATTCTGGCAAGAAAGAACAAGTTCTTTTGGGCGTAACTGGCTCGGGCAAAACTTTCACGATGGCAAATGTGATTGCCAAAACTGGTCGCCCAGCATTGATAATGGCTCACAACAAAACTTTGGCTGCCCAAATTTATGGCGAGATGAAAGAATTTTTCCCTGAAAATCAGGTTGGCTATTTCGTTTCCTATTATGACTACTACCAGCCCGAAGCCTATATTCCAAAGACTGACACCTTCATTGAAAAAGACAGCTCAATTAACGAAGAAATTGATCGCCTGCGTCACCAAGCCACGCGTGCGTTTTTTGAAAATCGCGATTCAATTGTGGTGGCTTCAGTTTCCTGCATCTATGGCATTGGCTCGCCAGAGTTTTATAACACCATGGCAATTCGTCTCAAGGTTGGTGAAGAAATTAATCGCCAAAAACTTTTGAGCCGCTTGGTCGATCTGCAATATCAGCGCAATGAAATCACATTTGAGCGTGGTGATTTTCGCGCCAAAGGCGACTGTGTCGATGTCTTTCCATCGCATTTAGATGATCGCGCTTGGAAGATTGTTATGTTTGGTGATGAGATTGAAGAGATCAATGAGTTTGATCCTTTAACTGGCGAATTTTTTGGCAAGTTGCAAGATATCGCCATTTATCCCAGCTCGCATTATGTAACCCCTGAAAATACAATTAAAGCAGCAATCGTGAATATCAGAAATGATATGCAAAAACGCATCACACAATTTGAAGAACAAAAAAAATTAATTGAAGCGCAGCGGATTGAACAGCGCACGGTTTATGATATGGAAATGTTGATTGAAACAGGAACCTGCAAGGGTATTGAAAATTATTCAAGATATTTAACTGGTCGTCCAGCAGGATTTGCTCCGCCAACTTTGTTTGAATATTTGCCAAGCGATGCCTTGCTCTTTGTTGACGAAAGCCATGTCTCTGTTCCACAAATTGGCGCTATGTATAAAGGAGATTTTGCTCGTAAAACCAATTTGACTGAATATGGCTTTCGCCTGCCAAGCGCGATGGATAATCGACCTTTGAAGTTTGAGGAATGGGAAAAATTTAAACCCCAAACAATCTATGTTTCAGCCACGCCAAGTAAATATGAGTTAGAAAAAACTGATGGTAAATTTATCGAACAGATTATTCGCCCAACTGGGCTTTTGGATCCAGTCTGCGAAATTCGTCCAGCCAAAACCCAAATTGATGATTTGATGAGTGAAATCAAGCTCACTAAAGAAAAAGGCTTTCGCACTTTGGCGACAACTCTGACCAAAAAAATGGCGGAATCCTTAAGTGAATATTTAACTGATTGTGGGCTAAAAGCGGTTTATATGCATTCTGATATTGAAACTTTAGAGCGCATAGAAATTATCCGTGATTTGCGCCAAGGAATTTACGATGTTTTGATCGGTGTAAACCTCTTGCGTGAAGGTTTGGATATTCCTGAATGTGCTTTAATGGCAATTTTGGATGCGGATAAAGAAGGATTTTTGCGTAATGAGACTTCACTGATTCAAACCATTGGTAGGGCAGCTCGCAACTCAGAATCAAAAGTTATTTTATATGCCGACAAAGAAACAAAATCGATCAAAGCAGCTTTAAGCGAAACAACGCGTAGAAGAAAAATTCAACAAGATCACAACAGCAAAAACGGCATTACGCCAACTACCACTGCCAAATCTTTTTCATCGCCTTTGGACAATCTTTATAACAAAAGCAAAGAAGCAAAATTATCGCGCAGTAAAAAAACTTTGGGTAATAAAGAAAATTATGACGAAATTTTTGCTGAAGCCAAAACCGGAAATTATAAGGCTTTGGATAAGAAAATTCCTGAACTAAAAAAAGAAATGCAAGATGCAGCAGGAAATTTGGATTTTGAAAAAGCGGCACAGCTTCGAGATGTGATTCGTAAATTAGAAGCAATAAAGTTGATTTAGCTTTTATATTTTTTAATCAGTGCCAGCAAGGTTGCGTAGCTTTTTAAATCAATTTCTTTTTTAATTAAATCTACGCAAAAATGTTTTCTAAAAGCATCTAAAACTATTTGGGTTTGCTCATCGAAATTTCCAGTCAAATCAATTTGATAGCCATATTTGGCAAGGCTTTGTTGCAATTCTAAAGCAGTTGGAATGGCAATAGTTTTTTCAATAAACACAACATCAGCCAAATCTGGCATTGCTCCAATGCCATTTTCATAAAGCAAGCCCCAAGGAAATAAAATTCCCGGATCATCTTTTCTTGATGGTGCAATATCAGAATGCCCCAAAACACAATCTGGAGCAATATTATATCGGGCAATAATTTGCTGACACAAAAACATTACCGCTTCAATTTGGTGCTGCGGATAAGGATTTTTATTGCCGTCCACATTGACAATTTCAATTCCAATTGAGTTATCATTCAAGTTAGTGCGACCACCCCAGAAGCTGACCCCAGCATGCCAAGCTCTTTTGTTTTCATCAACCAATTGCAGAATTTCAACAGGAGAGTCAGAAACTAAATAATGCACGCTAACCTTGTCTTTTAGAAGTTCGAGTGCAGTTTTAAAATCAACCGCAGTATAGTGCAAAATCAAAAATTTGATTCGCCCATCAAATGATTCAGAGCTATGCTGTTTGTTAATTAGAAAATTTTGCTTCATTGTTTTTAGAGTGCTTGTTGATTAAAATTATACCAAAGTTCATCTTAAATTCATCATTATTGCTGCTCAAACAAACTTACCACTTACAACTTGCTACTTACAACTAAAATTTTTTATCAATGAAAACTTACTGCCAGCACTGCGGCTTGATGAACAAAAATTCTGAAGAAAAATTTTGCTGTAATGGCTGCGAGGTCGCTTATCAAATTATCAATAATTTAGGTTTAGCAAATTATTATCAGACTCGTCTTTTAAACAATCAAATCAAGGCTCTAAAGCCAGAAGAAAATGGGCAAGTTGATGTTAGTGAATTTGCACACCAAGTTGATAAAAATAGTTTTGCAATTAATTTAATGATTGAAGGTTTGCATTGTGCAGCTTGTGTTTGGCTTATTGAAAATGTTTTGAAAAAACAATCGGCAGTAAAAAAAGCGCGAATCAATATGTCGACCAAGAGGCTTTATTTAGAATGGTCAGGTCAAGGAAAAGATGCTAAAAATGATGGCAATGATTTGGTTAAATTAATTTTTAATTTGGGCTATCGATTGATTCCTTTCGATGCAGAATTTTTAGAAGCTAGTGAAAAAAAATATGATGGCTCAATGCTAAAAGCCCTTGCGGTTTCTGGCTTTGCTTCGGGAAATGTGATGCTAATTTCAGTAGCTTTGTGGGCGAATAGCTCTTTGCAAATGGGCGTTGCTACACGCAATTTGCTTTACTGGGTTTCAGCGCTAATTGCTTTGCCGGCTATTGTTTATTCTGGTCGTATTTTTGTAGTTTCAGCTTTTAACTCCATTAAACAAAGCCGAACAAATATGGATGTTCCAATTGCGGTGGCAATATTTTTGGCGAGCATTATCAGCATTTTTGAAGCTATCACTAAAGGCGAACACGCTTATTTTGATTCGGTGATAATGCTAATTTTCTTTTTGTTAATTGGCAGATATTTAGATTTTTCTGCGCGTCGCAAAGCCTTTTCAATTACGGGTGATTTGATAATGCTCGCAGGAATTTCAGCGACAATAATTTTGGATAACAAACATAAAATTATTGCCAGTAAAGATTTGCAAAAAAATATGATTTTGAATGTAGCGATGGGCGAAAGAATTGCTGCGGATGGTTTGATAATTCAAGGCAAATCCGAAATTGACACTTCAGTAATTACGGGAGAATCTAATCCAAAAAAATGTCAAGTTGGTGATGAAGTTTTTGCCGGAATGGTCAATTTGGGCAATGCTTTGCAAGTTCGAATCACTAAAGCGAGAGAAGAAACTTTGCTCGCCAAAATCGTGGTTATGGTTGAACAAATTGAAACTAGCAAAAATTATTATACTAAAATTGCCGATGTAGTTTCAAAATATTATACGCCAATTGTGCATCTGGTTGCTTTAATTACTTTTATAATTTGGTGCGTCATCGGCATTGGCTGGCATCACTCTTTGCTTAACGCCGCTGCAGTTCTAATTATTACTTGCCCTTGTGCTTTGGCTCTTGCGGTTCCGGTCGTTCAAATCGTTGCGGCAGGCAGGTTGCTAAAACAGGGAATTTTGATTAAAAATGGCGAGGCTTTGGAAAGGCTGAATAAAGTTGATACAATTGTTTTTGATAAGACAGGAACTTTGACGGTTGGCAAACCAACATTGGTTAGCAATTCGTTATTTGTTAGCGAAGAAATTATGAGAATGACAGCTTCTCTGGCAGCAAAAAGCAAACATCCTTTGTCACGAGCTTTGGTAGAAAGTTTTAAAGGTGAATTGATAGATTTGGAAGTGAAAGAAATTCCGGGAATGGGCTTGGTTGCTAATTATAATGGTGAAGAAATGCGGTTGGGAAATCTTCGTCATTGCCAAGAGATAAGTAGCGCTGCGATCCAGAATAATGAAGAATTGCCGCAAATATTTTTCAAATATCAAAATCAAATCACAACTTTTATTTTTCAAGACCAATTACGCAGCGACGCAAAATCAACCATAAAACAACTTTATAATTATAATTTAATTCTTCTTTCTGGCGACAAAGAATCGGTTGTCAAATCAACCGCAAACCAACTGGGTATTGCAAAATATTATTTTGAAAAAACTCCTGATCAAAAATTAGAAATTCTTAAAGCTCTTAAAAACAAAAACAAAAATATTTTAATGGTTGGCGATGGCATTAATGACGCACCTTCGCTAATGCTGGCAGATGTTTCAATTTCACCAGCATCAGCAGCTGATATTAGCAAGAATATTGCTGATATAATTTTTCAAAGCCAGAAGCTGCAACCAATTTTAGAAACCATAAAAACCGCTAAAAAATCTAGCCAAATTATCAAACAAAATTTAGCTTTTGCACTTTTTTATAATTTGGTCGCAGTGCCTTTTGCAATAATGGGATATGTGGTTCCACTCTTTGCCGCTCTAGCAATGTCCTCTTCTTCGATTGTAGTGGTTTTAAATGCGCTGAGAATTAAGAAACCTCTGAACAACTAAAACAATGTTTTAGAAAAATTGATCTTTCTGGTCTTTTTTGGCATAAATTCCATTATTTTTGGTGAAATATGGAAATATTCCACCAAAAAGTAATAAAATTTCTACTCAAAAAATCCTCAGAAATATCAATTTTTAGCTGTTCAGAGGTTCCTTAAAAACAGCAAATTATATCGAAAAAATTTCTGATACCTGTTGAACCATTTGTTGATAATGGTTTTAAGAGTTTTAGTGTTTGGCTAAGCGGACAGAAGTTGATTAAGCTCTACTATAAACATATTAAAATTACATAATGTCAGATTTAACAATTATAATTGTCACTTTTAATAGCTCACAAGTTATTGAGCAATGTTTGAGCCATTTGAATGTTGCAAAATATGATATTGTGGTGGTTGATAATGCCAGCTCGGACAACACTTCTCAAATTGTTCGTGAAAAATTCCCTGAGGTCAAATTAATCCAAAGTGATAAAAATTTAGGTTATGGAAGAGCCAATAATATAGGTTTAAGGCAGGCTAAAACTGAGTTCGCATTAGTCTTAAATCCGGATGCTTTTATATTAGAAGAATCAACCGAAATTGCTCTTGGGGTTCTAAAAAATAATTCCAAAATTGCGCTGGCAAGCCCAGAAATATTTCATACTGCCGATGCTGAGGCGAAGATTGTTCCACAGCCAGGCGATTATAGATTGGCAAACTTTATAATTGGCGGCGTTTTATTTATGCGTTTGGAAGTCTTTAGAAAAATCGGTTTTTTTGACGAAGATTTTTTTATGTTTGCCGAAGATAATGAGCTTTCTGATCGCGCGACGCAAAATGGTTATCAAATTGTGTTGATCAACAATGCAAAAGCCTTTCACTCTGGCGCTGGATCAAGCAAAAAAAGTTTGCGCAACACCTATCGGCGTTTCTGGCATTTGGGTTGGTCAAAGTCCAAATATAAACAAACTAAAAAAGGAAAATTGCAAACCATTCGTGCAACCGCAAGATTATCCTTGGTTTATTTTTGCGAAGGAATTTTTTATTTTCTAATCGGAAATATCAATAAATCAGTTTCAAAATTCGCCTTTTCTTCAGGCTGTTCTTCATTTTTAATTGGGCTTAAAGCATTCAAAAAAAATGGCACACCAAGAGGATAAATTCAAAAATAAAAAATGAGATTATCAGTTCAAGATATAAAAGTTATTAAAAAAGCCACTAAAGAAATTTATGGAAATTCTCCAATTTGGCTTTTTGGCAGTAGGGTTGATGATAATAAAAAAGGTGGGGATATCGATTTATTTATTGAAACTAAACAAAAAAGTTCAATAGATGATAAAATAAAATTTCTAAGAATATTAGAAAATAATGGAATTGAAAGAAAGGTTGATTTGATTGTTAAATCTTCAGATTCAAATCATCGTTCAATATTTGATACAGCAAAACAAACTGGAATTTTATTATGAAGAATAAATCACTACTAAATGAGTCTTTAGAAACCTCAAAACTTCATCTAAAAAGAGCGAAATTTGGTTATGAGCGGATGCAGAAAATAATTCTTGATTCAGAATTATTTAATGACGAATCAAAAATAGAAACTGTAGATGCTTTTATTTTTAGATTTATAAAGTTACAAGATTTTATGGGTGAAAAACTATTCAAACATCTATTAACTAGGGTTGGAGTGTATAAAGATAGTATGTCTTTGCTCGATGTATTGGATAAATTAGAAAAAATGGAGTTGGTGCCAAGCAGTGATAGGTGGAAAGATTATAGAGAGGTTAGAAATCAATTAACCCATGAATATCCTGAAAATAAAGAAGATGTGGTTAATGGTATTAAAAAAGCTATGGAATATTTTCCTGAGATTGAGAATATTGTTGTCAAAATGGAGAATTATATCAAAACTTTAGAGCGTTAGAATGTCAAAATCACACCAAAAAACTAATAATATCGCCATCTTCGCCCACTACGACAAACACAACATTGTTGATGATTATGTGCTGATCTATTTGCAAAATCTAAAAAAATTCTGCGACCAAATAATTTTTGTTTCTGATGGCGATTTATCAGCCCAGGAGCGACAAAAAATTTCTTCAATGGTTAGTGATATTATCGCCACCAGACATCAAGAATATGATTTTGGCAGTTGGAAAAGAGGCTTTAATCTTTTAAAAGAAAAATATCCGCAAGATTTTTTGATTACAAATAAATTAATTTTTGCCAACGATTCTTGTTATTGCTTGGGTGAGTTTGATGGTATATTTGATCAGATTAAATCTATGCCAAATGTTGATTGCTTTGGCATTACCGACAATGAAGAATGTTCTTATCATCTCCAAAGTTATTTTTTAGTTTTTAATCAAACTGTTTTTCAGCAAGATTTTTTTGATATTTTTTTACAAAATGTTGGGCAAAAAAAATATAAATACGATATCATCAAAGAATACGAAGTTGGTCTATCAGAGCTTTTGATCCGCAATAACAAAAAAATATATGCAATTTTTGGCAGAGATTTGGTTCAAGATTATTCCAATCAAAACAAACCATTAATCAGAAAAAAAATCTTAAGAATCATTGGCTTATATCAAATTTTATTTGGCGTTAAAAGAATTTTTACCACCCTATTTCAAATCTCTGATTGCTATTCTTATCATAATGCCTTCTATCTATTGATATTAAAGGGTTGTCCGCTATTAAAACGCTCAATTGTTCTTAAAGATTTTTTGCCAAAAAAATCTCTCAACTCTTCATCATTGTGTTATTTTTGGAAAAAAATTTTAGATAAGGAAACCATTTTTGATGGCCAAATCATCTCCAATCACGCCACTAGAATTTCGCAAGCAAAATGAACAACATTCTAATCTTTGGCAAAAATGGACAAGTTGCATCTAATTTGATTCGGCTTTTTGCTGAAGAAAATACCAGAGGTGATAACAAGGAAAATAATTTTAATGTTCATTCATATTCAAGCTCTGAGGTTGATTTTGCTGATCTATCAGCATTGAAAAATTTTTTAAATAATTTATCAACAAAGCCAAATTTTATCATCAACGCCGCCGCTTATACCAATGTTGATAAAGCTGAAGATGAAAAAGCCAAAGGGGAAAATGATTTAGCCGATTTAATCAATCACCAAGCGGTGGCAGTTATCGCCAGATATTGCGCTCAAAACCAAATAAAACTAATTCACTATTCCACCGATTATGTTTTTGACGGGTCAGGCACTGAGCCTTTCGCGGAAGATAACACCGCAAATCTTCACCCTCTTAATCATTATGGAGCAACTAAATTGCTTGGCGAAAAGGCAATTACAAATTCTAACTGCCAGCATATAATTTTTAGAATTTCTTGGGTTTATGATGCCAATCCAAACAGCAAAAATTTTCTCAACACCATCACCAGACTTGCCAAAGAGAAAGAAGTGTTAAATATTATCGATGATCAAATCGGCAGCCCAACATCAGCCAGTTTCGTTGCGACAAACACCATAAGAACCATAAAAAAATTTTCCAATTCCACAGAAAAATTCCCTAGCGGAATTTATCATTTAAATAATGGAAAATACATTTCTTGGTATGATTTTGCGTTGCAAATTGTGGAGGATTTAAAAATGAAAAATGTTGAGTTAAAGGTAAAAGAAATCTTGCCGATTAAAACTTCTGAATATAAAACTAAAGCGACAAGACCTTTAAATTCAAGGCTATTATAGTGAACCCCAATTTTCAGATCACTCACTTTCATTTTTAGCAAGACTTTTTTACCCAGAAATATTATTGATTTTCTATCAACAAATAATGAGGTAAAAAATGTCATCAGCGAATAAACATTTAAAACAAGGATTGCGTGTTGTTGTTTTAAGAGGTGACAAGAGGTATTTTCAGAGATTTTCTGGGTCAAAAAGTCCGATGATTTTTGAAGGGAGATGGTCTTGACAATGTGGTTCACTTTAATATTATTGGTAGCACAACAATTTTTCGCCCACAAAATTTACGCAGTGAATATAAAACCCAAAGCGGTGGCCTAAGCGGTAAGCCTTTATTCTCAATACCTAACGAGGTTCTAAAAAATATTTATAGCCTCACCAAAGGCAAAATTTCAATCACAGCCGCGGGCGCAATTTCTTCAGCCCAAGAGACGTCTTCATAAAATTGAACTGGGTCTCTCTGTGCACATTTACCCCACCTTAATCTATCAGGGGTGGCAAAAATTAAAAAAGAGCTGGATGAATGCTTAAAAAAAGACAGATTAAAAAACATTGAACAGCTAGTTGGGACAATTAATAAGGACCGCTAAAAGATCGCCAAAAGCTTTTCTGTAAGAAATCAAAATTGAAAATAAAATATGCTAAACCGCCTAAAAAAAACCAAACTGCTTTTTGATATGACCCAGTTCCAGCATTTTGGAACTGATGGAGAAACTGGCATTTATAGAGCCGCTAATGAGATCTTCAAAAGACTAGTAGAAAGAGAGGATATAGACCTATATTGCTTTATTGATAGAAAAAAAATCTACAATAATGTTATTAAATATATCAAAAAAACCAGCCCAGAGCACCTAAATAAGATAATCTATTTAAAATATTTACAAAAAATTGCTCGAGATAAAAATTTTATTTTTAGAGCTAAATCTTGCATTTATAAGGCTTTATATCTCCAAAAATATTGCAATATAATCAAAAATTTTGATTGGTATTTTTCTCCTTTTGACAACATTTCCAATTTAGTTTATCAAAATACCAAAACATCAATTTTAATCCACGATCTAATTCCAATAATGCAGCCCGAGTTTGTGGATAAAGATTTTATCAAGTATTTTACTAAAATGATTGATAATCTAAAGGCAGATTTTGTTTTTTTCAATTCCAACTATAGCCGCCAAGATTTTCTAAATTATCGCAAAGATTTTGATCCCAATAAAACTGCAATCACTTATTTAGCAGCTAGTGAAAAATTCAAACCAAGCGGCGATAAAAATTTGATCAGCCAAATTAAACAAAAATATAACATTAAAACAGAGAAATATTTTCTTTCTGTTTCTAACTCCAATCCAAGAAAAAATCTTTTATTTGTAATCAAAAACTTTTTTGCATTCATAAAAATTAATAACATCAAAAACCTATCCCTTGTTCTCTCTGGCCCTAAAAGCGACCAATTTTATCAAAATTTGGCAATAAATTTTCCCGAATACCAAGATCTGTGTGAAAAAATAATCGTCACAGGTTTTGTGGAGGATGCAGATTTGCCAGCCCTATATAGTGGCTCACTAGCTTTTGTTTATATGTCGTTATATGAAGGTTTTGGCCTG
>CAMDOL010000045.1 GCA_945903615.1 Rickettsia typhi
ACTGTTAGCTAATTAATTTTATCTTATATTTCGCCCTATTTTTGCTCTTTTTTTCTTGAATTTTTTTAAAATATTCCCGATATTCCAAAAAAATTTAAGAAAAAATCACTAAAAATATGCCAAAATCTAGGGCAAAATCTAGGGCAAAATCTAGGGCAAAATCTAAGGCAAAATCTAAGGCAAAATCTAAGGCAAAATTAATTAGCTAACAGTGTCTAATACCAATTTTCATTTTAAAAATTGCAAAAGCTAAACTACACATATTCTTTATCTTTTTGGTAAAGAACACCTCTAAAAATTGACAAAAAGCCTCAAGCTGTATGGTCATACATCTTTCGTTTTTTATCAATCTTTCCTCAAAAAATCCTCAGAAATATCAATTTTTAGTTGTTCAGAGGTTCCTATAGTTTAAAATGAAAACTGGTATAATTTAAAAACAGGGGTAAATAAAACAGCCACAGAGCTAGATAAATAATGCTATATGACTGTTTTATTCAAGTTTCGATGTTTAAGGGCGCCTCTAAAAATTACCTTTTCTGATAATTTTACTAAAAATTTATTTTTTAGTTGAAGTAGTTGCAAATCAAAGATTTGTGACATCAGAGAAATTTTTTAAAACTCACCTGCATCTAGGCATGGATCCTAGTTTTCAAAAATTATTCTTCCTGCAAACTTCACAAAAAATTCTAATTTTTTCAAGTTACCCTTAAGAAATTTTGGTTTGGGATTTAACAGTCTCATAATCCCTGATTTTAGATCATTTGATCTTCGCTAGGGAATTTGCGGTTTTTAACTTCACTGCAAAATGCTTCAACTGCTTTGTCAATTTGATCAGCTAAATCAGAATAGTTTTTAACAAAGCGTGGTTTGAATTTTTGATTTAATCCAAGCGCATCATCAATCACTAAAACTTGTCCAGAGCAATCAACGGAAGCGCCAATCCCAATAGTAGGAATTTTTACTGACTGAGTAATTTGGGTGGCGAGTTTAGCTGGAACACCCTCAATTACAAAAGCAAATGCACCGGCTCTTTCAAGGGCGAGGGCGGTTTGCAAAATTTCTTGGGCAGAATTTTCATCTTTGCCTTGATATTTGTAGCCACCCATTTCAATAACTTTTTGAGGTAAAAGCCCAATATGTCCCATTACTGGGATTTTATTTTGGACTAAAAACTCAATAGTTAAAATTGTCTCTTTGGAAGTTTCAATTTTTACTGCGTCGCAGCCAGTTTCGTTTATAATTCTTTGCGCGGTTGTCAGGGCTTGATGTGAAGATTGTTCAAAAGATCCAAAAGGAATATCAACTACAATCAAAGCCTTTTTTGCTGCTCTGGTCACAGCTTTGCCGTGGTCAATCATCATTTGAACACTAACGCCCAAAGTATTTTCCATTCCATAGATTGCCATTCCAAGTGAATCGCCAACTAAAATTATATCACAATGTTTGTCGAGAATTTTAGCAATGGGATAAGTATAAGCTGTGAGGCAAGTTATAGGAGTTTTTTGGTTTTGAATATTTTGGATTTTAGGCATAAATATTAATTTTTTTTAAGGGTAAGTTGGTGTGGCTAATCTTTGTTTTAAATACTGATCCACTTGTGTTAAATTATTGCTTTTTTCAAGCTCTCCAGCTTTGCCTTTAAAGTTCACGGCCATATTAATTGGAACTTGGATTTGTCTACTTCCGGAGATAAAGATAAAATTAGCGTTGGCATCTATATTTTGATTACCAAGATCAAACTCTCCAGAAATTACGCCATTAATTCCAAGGCTGGAAGCTTGAATACTGAATTGATCTTTGCCGCCATTTTTTTTGATTGCAAAAGCACCAGAAATATCTTTGAAGATACTAATTGAGTCTGGGTTATATAAAATAGTTTCAGGTTTGCCAAGTTCATCTTGATATTTTTTTGGTTGCGCCATCTTGACTGCTAAATCATAAATTCCAAAGCCTTTAACCGCAACATTAGATCCAATGAACTGACCACTAGCATCTAGATTTTTGAAGAACTCTGCTTTGTTTTCAGCGTTAGAATTGACTAAGGCGGAAATATTAGAAACGCCATTAATATTGTTGATACCAATTAAATTCTGTAAAACCTGACCACTATCAACACCAATTAACTCAATGCTGCCATTGATAGTTTTGGAAGTTTTAAAAACCATTCCACCTTTATACTTCGCTTCGCCCTTATAAGTTTTAAGACTAAAATTATCAAAATTAAGAATGCTTTTTTTCATTTTTCCAGCAATTTTTACATCACTAGCTTGCCAAGAATTGAGCATTAGATTTTTGATATCAATATCAACCTTGCCACCAAACTCGTCAACGGCGGGCAAGCTAAAAAATAAATCAGCAAAGAAATTATTGCTTGAATTTTTATTATCCGTCTTATCGCTGATGATGCTTGTTGGGCTTTGATATTGGAAGTTGTTGGACAAAATATTTATATTCAGCGTTGGATTATTGTTGCTGATATCTAGCTCGACGCTGCCTTTAAAATCAAGGTTGGGAGATGAGAAACTAAGATCAGAGAATTTTAAATAACCTGGTCCAAATTTAACTCTAAAACTTTCATTATTAAAATTATTTCCCTGATAAACCAATTGATCAAATGATAGAGCGATATCGTGATTGGAATCTATAGTATTAAGCCATAGTAGTTTTTTTAATAAAGATTTGGGTGATAAATATTGGTTTTCTGTGGTAGTTAAAAAATAATCATCATAGTTAAGATAATTGATTCTAAGGTTAGCGGTAGTGTTGGAAGTTCCGGTTGAATCGTCATTTTTTAAACTGCCAATAATAATATTTTTGTTGTTGTTAATCTCTAAGCTAAAATTGCTAAATATGTTATAGCTGGGCAGCATCAGAACATCTGAGTTTAATTTATATGCACCCAATACTTGTGGTTTAAGACTTCGATTATCGATGCCCAGCCACGATAAAGATTTTTGAAAATCTCCACCAATAATTGACACTTTACCAGTAAATTTAGGAATATCATTATCGCGCTCCAAAGCTCCGCTCAATTCAAGCAATCCCTTACCGGGAATTTCTACTGATAGTGGTTGTAAAAAAAGATTGCCGTTAATGTTAACAAAATTAAGACTAACATTGTGCAAGTCGTTATTATAATATTTGGCGGTTTTGATTTTGATTTTAGCGGTTAAATCTGAGTTATTAAAAAACGGTTTGGTTGAGTTTATATCAGATTTTCTGGTATTTTCCACAAGATGAGTTTTATCTTCATCATTTAAATCAACAGGCGTTTCATTTAAAAATTTCCGGATTATTTCATTTTCAAAATTGATTACACTTGAGTTGTTGTTCAAAGCTCCAGAAAACCAAACGCTGTCAATATCAATATTATTAAAATCAAAATTGGCAGAAATTGTTGGTTTGGGTTTGGTAAGATTGGCGTTGATTTGACCAGTGCCTTCCATCAATGCTGAGTTGATAATGATGTTGGCAATATCAATTTCTCCAGCTTTATTTTCAATTTTAGCGCTAATCTTAATTGGCTGGGTGGAATTTATTTTGCGATAAAGCAAATTGTTTTTTGAAACATATTTATTAAGGAGCGCTTTTAAATCCATTATATTAGCATCAATTTTGCCGGTGAAATTTGATTTAATTAGATCGTCAATATGAGAATTAGAAAACTTGCCGCTCAAAGACAAGTTTAAAATTGATGATTGAATAATAAGTGACGACTCTGCATTGTTTTTGGCATTAGCTGTTAATATAAAGCTGGTTGGCTCTTCATCAGATAAAAACCCACCCTCAACTGTAAAAATTTGTTTGGTTAAATTATTTTTCAGTGAAAACTTGATGCTGCGAAATTCAAGAGTGACTTCTTTATCTAAATTACGACTTACAAAATAACCATTTTTAACTTGAATTGATTTTATGTTGTCAAAATCAAATGCCCCCTCATCATCTGAAAAATTAAAAATGTGGTTTAATAGACCAGAATTAATTTGATTAGCGACCGGTTTGGGTGTTTCCTTAGTCTCCGTTTTGGATTTATAATTGTTATCAATATTTGGGTTTTCAAAAATCAAACTATCAATCTCAATTTTTTTGCTAAACAAAGACAATATGTTTGGTTTGATTACCAAATGCCTAATTTTGATATCGCTAGAATATTGATCATCAATGGCAAGACTAGAAATGGCGGTATCATTCAAGGATATTTGTGGCAAAGGTAAAAAAACAATTTTTACTCCCCCCTTTACTTCAAAACTAGCACCAATTTTTTGACTAATTTTTTGCTCTAATTGTGATTTGAGAGATGAGGTGTTGATAGCAAGAGGTGCGGCAATTAAAATGGCAATGAAGAGAAAAAAAATAGCAATTGCTGAGCGAATTAACTTTTTTTTCATAATTAGTTTAATTTTTTATTAATCGAATTATGCAAATTATTTGCCAAAGTGACCGCATCATTTGTCATTGCTCAATTTTACTAAGTTGATTAATAATTAAATTGGTAATTGCCAGATTTTGAGTTTTAAATTGACTAAAAGATATGAGTAATAAATAAATCATCACAAAAATCATCAAAGCATTTACCAGATATTCTTTGTCTGGGTTCCGCTCTGTTTGGGCATCAAGATTGATCAATTGGTGTTTTTTGTTTTTGGTATTGCAGCTACTGCTAAGATTTTTGAGATATTCTTCAATAGTCTCATCTTTTATTTTGAGTAGACGGCAATAGCTTTTGATAAAGCCGGACAAATATAAATGCTTAGTCATCAAATGAAGAGAATTTTGTTCAAGAGCAATAATGTCCTTTGCCTTCACTTTTAAAGCGCGACCCACCTCTTCAATAGTGATTTTTAAATCCTCTCTTTTTTGCTTTAAAGCCTCACCAATAGTTTTTTCTAAATTACTCATTGTTGATAATTTTAATTAAATTTTTTGTTGCATCTAAATGGGCGCATTTAAAAGCATTGTTCGACATTTTTTGTAAAGTCACTGGATTGTCAATCAGCTTTTCTAAAGTTGTGGTGACATTATTGATAGTAAAATCTGCCTCTTTAATTACAATCGCGCCGCCAGCTTTTTCAATAGCTAAAGCATTTTTTTCTTGATGATTATCAGCAGCTAACGCAAAGGGAACTAAAATCATTGGTTTTTTGGCACAAGCAAATTCTGCCAAAGAAGAAGACCCAGAACGGGAAATCACCAAATGCGCTTTAGAAATTTCTTCCGCCATATTTTCAAAAAAATGGCTGATAACGATATTGATATTAAAAGATTTATATTGCTCAAAAGTTACAGACAAATTCTCCAAGCGGCATTGCTGAGTGATGTGAAGATGGTTTTTTAACTCATCACGCAAATTAAAAAGCGCTTTAGGTAAAATATCACTAAATATTTTTGCACCACCTGAGCCACCCAGAACAAGAATATTAAAGAGTTCAGCATTGCCATTGTGGTGATTATAAAATTGGGAAGCGAGCAAAACATCATATCCCAAATTGTCTATGACTTGAATTTGCTGATTAAAATCAGGCAAGTGATATTCATTTTTGCTTAAAGCTAAAATCCCTTCACGAATTGGATTGCCGGTGAGAATAAATTTATTATGAACTTGCTTCGCTCTGTTTTTGCTGTCACTTGAGCAATCTCTTTTAGTCTCGCTTAGCTCAAGCCCCTTTTTACTAAAAACAGCTTTGCTGTTTTTTTGATGTGCCAAGTCCACAAAAATTGGGGAGGAGATTATATTTTTAATACCATCGGTTTGCTCATAAGATAAGGCGATTCTATCAGCAAATTTAGCGAAGATGAGGTTTGCTTTGCCTAAATGAGCGTTTTGCTCGTGCAGAATAATTCTTTTTCTCAAAATCACCGCAGCAATCAAAACTGGAAATGTGGAATAACCACCAAAAGCAACAACAGATTTTGGCTGGTATTTGACTATCCAAAACAATGATTGCAAAACCCCCCAGAAAATTTTTATACCAGCTTTAAACAAAGCCAAAGGTGATTTATTTAATTGTGAAGAGCTGATGATGCGGCATTTATATGGCTTGTCAGCTTTATGATATTTGCGATAATTTTTATTACCAAAAACAATCGCCCGAAAACCCTGCTCGCTTAATTTTTGCGCCACAGCTTGCGCTGGAAATATATGCCCACCAGTGCCACCAGTTGTAAGGATAATTGTTTTGGTCATTTATAATAAAAAATAAAAAATAGCGCGAAGAGCGAACTATAAAAACTCAATTTTATCATTCAACCGTTCTTGACAATTTGTGGTTTGGTAGTAAAACAGGTTCTTTTTTATTCTCAAAATTTTTAAAAGAATGAAACACTTCATAGATTTAAACCAGATCAATGCTGGCGAGCTTAAAAACATTGTTGCGACAGCCAAGAAACTCAAAACTTTAAATTATCAAAATAGCAAAAATTTATTACCAGGAAAAAACTTGGCAATGATTTTTGAGAAGCCGTCAACTCGAACTCGCGTTTCTTTTGAGGTGGCAATTAATCAGCTTGGCGGCAGTGCGGTGGTTATGAATGCTGGGGATATGCAATTGGGCAAGGGCGAGACTATTTCTGATACCGCTAAAGTGCTATCGCGCTTTGTGGATGCGGTGATGGTGCGCTGCAAGGATCATCGTTTATTAGTAGAAATGTCACAAAATTCTACCGTGCCAATCATCAACGCACTCAGTAATTATAGCCATCCTTGCCAAATTTTAGCTTCAATTTTAACCGTTGAAGAGCGCTTGGGAAGTGTTGGTGGCAAAACTTTGGCTTGGTTTGGAGATGCTAATAATGTGATCAATTCTTACATTCATTCTGCCAAAGCTTTTGATTATACTTTAAATATCGCTATTCCCAAAGAGTTAGATTTTTGTAATAGTGAAATTGAATTGGCAAAAAAAAATGGGGCAAAAATTAATTTATATCACGATGCTAAATTGGCAGCCAAAAACGCTGATGTTTTAATCGCCGATACTTGGATCTCAATGGGGCAGGGCGAAGAAAAAGATAAGAAAGCTAAACAAGAAAAGCTAAATTTATTAATGCCTTTTCAAGTAAATCAAGAGTTGATGAACCTTGCTAACCAAGATGCCATTTTTACCCATTGCCTTCCCGCTTATCGTGGTTATGAAGTAACTGCAGATGTCATTGATGGCAAAAATTCAGTAGTTTTTGACGAAGCTGAGAATCGTCTGCACGCCCAAAAAGCAATATTACTCTGGTTGTTTGACATTAAAATTTAAGGAACAATCGGTAAAAATTCTAGCCCTTCTTTCTCATCAAAACCAAACATAATATTCATATTTTGTATTGCCCCACCAGATGCGCCCTTGATTAAATTATCAATCACACAAACAATGATAGCTTGGTTTGGCAAGCGTGAAGCAAAAACAGCGATGTGGCAAAAATTGCTGCCAACAACATCTCTTGTGGAGGGATGAATGCTGCTTATATTGACAAAATATTCGTCTTGATATTTTGTTGTTAAACAATTTTTTAGATCATCCACTGTAAAATCATTTTTCAAATTTACATAGATGGTAGAAATTATTCCGCGGTTCATTGGCACTAAGTGCGGCGTGAAACTAACTAGTAATTTTTGTTCAGCTTTTTTAGAAAGTTCTTGCTCAATTTCTCCAGTGTGGCGATGAGTTGCAATTCCATAGGCCCTCATAGATTCATTGACTTCACAATATAAATTTTCTAACTTCAAACTTCGTCCAGCACCAGATGTGGCTGATTTGGAATCGATAATGATGCTGGAAGTTTCAATTAAATTATTTTCCACCAGAGGCAATAATGGCAAAAGTGCTGAAGTTGGATAGCATCCGGGATTGGCGATTAATTTTGCTTTTTTGATTTTGGTGCGGTTCAGTTCGCAAAGCCCATAAACTGCTTGGCTTTGCAGTTCTGGCGCAATGTGCGAATGCTCATACCATTTTTTATAATCATCAGGATTTTCTAAACGGAAATCTGCAGATAGATCAATAATTTTTAAGTGCGGATAATTTTTATTCTCAAGCAAGCTCTTGATAACGCTTTGTGAAGTAGTGTGCGGCAGACAGCAAAATGCTAAATCAATTTCAGAAAAATCAACTTCTTCAATTTTTTTAAGTGCTGGCAAAGTAAATGGCAAAAGGTGCGGATATATTTCTGAAATTTCTTTTCCGGCATTACTATCGGCAATCAATTCTTTGATTTCGGATTTTTTGTGGCTAAGTAATAAACGAATTAATTCAACACCAGTATATCCAGAAGCACCCAGAATGGCGATTTTTATTTTTTGTTTCATAAGAAAAATCAATTAATAGTTAGTGGTTGATTCAGTCTAGTTGGAATTTGTTTTTTGCCAATAATAATTAATAGAAAATGTTGCTAGACCACAAAAGCTGATAGCAAAAATCATTGGTAACGCAGTTTGATTGTGAAAATGACTGACTAAAAATGCACCAAAAGCGGCGATACTGAATTGTATGGTTCCAAACAATGCTGATGCTGATCCAGAGTTGATAGTCTGACCAGATAACGCCAAAGCAGTAGAGTTGGGGGTGATGATGCCGATCAAAGAAATGTAGATAAAAAAACTTAGAGAAATGGTGATTAAACTAGAAAAATAAATGCCACAAATAGCTAATAAAATTGAAGCTAAAAATAACATTTTGCACGCTGAATTTAAAATTGGTTTTAATTCATAGTTCTTTAATAGCCATAGATTTATCTGGGCGGCTAAGACATAACCAAAAGCGTTTAGACCAAAAATCCAGCCATAATTTTCTGGCGTAACTCCAAAAATTTTAATAATTACAAAAGGTGATCCGGTGATATAAATAAACATTCCACTGGCGGCAAAGCCCCCAGAAAGGGAATAAAATAAAAAGTTTTTATCTTGCAAAATGCACCAATATTTTTTTAGTGCATTACTAAATTTTTGAGTAGCATCACCAGATTTGGACTCAGGCAAATAAAGGGCAGAGACCATAATTAATAAAACTGCAAAACCACCCAAAAACCAGAAAATTGCTTGCCAGCCAAAATGGATTAAAACAAACCCACCCAGAAGCGGCGCCAAAATTGGGGCAATGCCCATCACTAAAAGTAAATAAGAAAAAACTTGAGCAGATTCTTTAGGGGAAAATAAATCACGAACGATGGCACGCATAATCACAAAACAAGAGCAGGCGCCAATTGCCTGAAAAAACCTAAAGATAATGATTTGATTAATGTTAGCGGCGCCAATACATAAAAATGATGCGATAACAAAGATTAAAAGCCCGCAAATCAAAGGAGTTTTTTTGCCAAAACGATCCACGATTGGACCATATAAAAGTTGTCCAAAAGCGATGCCAATAAAATAGGAAGATAAGGTGAGTTGGATTTTTGATTCCTCAACTAAAAAATATTTTGCCATTGATGAGAAAGCTGGCAAATACATATCGATTGATAGCGGTCCAATAGCGATCAGGCTACCTAGGATTATGATAAAAAATGTAAAGGATTTGTTTAGTGGCATTTTATTTTGCTTAATTCCTGCTGGTTTTAACCGACGGATAATCTATTTATAAAAAATGGGCTTTAGCCCAACACAAAGATGTAAGACTAAAGCCCATTAAATAAGTATCATTTTAACCGATGGTTAAAATCGGCAGTAATTAATAATTAGTTTACTTCCATCCAGGTCAAGACTGGATTTTTCGCTGCCTTAACTTCGTCCAATCTTCTTTTTGGAGTAGAAACTGGGAAAGAGTGAAATTTGTCGCCGCCACCATTCTCAACTTCTTTGGCGATGTAAATCATTGTGTTGATGAACTCGTCAGCTGATTGTCTAGTTTCGGTTTCTGTAGGCTCAATCAACATTGCGCCAGATACAACGAGTGGGAAGAAGACGGTCATTGGGTGAAAACCATATTCAACTAAAGCTTTGGCAATATCGAGAGTGCTAATATCTTTAGCTTTTTGAATTTTATCAGTGAGCAAACATTCGTGCATACAATTGCCCGAGAATGGCACATGATAATGATCTTTTAATTTAGCCAAAATATAGTTAGCCGATAAAACTGCATCTTCGGCAACTTTCTGTAAACCATCAGTGCCGTGTGAAAGCATATAGGTAATGGCTCTAACATGCATTCCGAATTGACCGTTAAAACCTTTAACTTTTCCAACTGAGTTTTTTGGAGCAATCAATTGATAAACGTCACCAGATTTAATTACATGAGGAGTTGGTAAAAATTCTTCCAATTCTTTACGAACCGCAATGGGGCCAGATCCAGGACCACCACCACCGTGTGGGGTTGAGAAGGTTTTATGTAAGTTAAAATGCATAACATCAATACCCAAATCAGCAGGTCGAACTTTGCCAACAATGGCATTGAAGTTGGCACCGTCGCAATAAAAATATCCGCCAATTTTGTGGATCAAATCAGCAATCTCACGAATGTTTGGCTCAAATTTTCCACAAGTATTGGGGTTGGTAAGCATTATTCCGGCGATGTCTTCGCCGTGCTCAGTGATTAATTTTTTGAACGCATCCATATCAACCAAACCCTCTTTGTTTGATGGAACAACTTTAATTTGATAACCACAAACTGCTGCTGTTGCTGGGTTGGTGCCGTGTGCTGAATCTGGAATTAAAACGATTTTGCGAGCATTTCCTTTTGCCAAAAGAGCTTTTCTGATAACCAACATTCCAGACAATTCACCTTGTGCACCAGCTGCCGGAGCAAGTGAAACCGCAGTTAAGCCTGTTAGAGTCCCTAGCCAATATTGCAAATTATGCATCAATTCTAAAGCACCCTGAACCGTTGACTGATCTTGCAAAGGGTGAATATTGGCAAAGCCAGCAAGGCGTGCCACTTTTTCATTCAAGCGCGGATTATGTTTCATCGTGCAAGAACCAAGCGGATAAAAACCACTATCAATCGAATAGTTTTGCTGTGACAAACGCACGAAATGCCTGATAACTTGTGGCTCATTCACTTGCGGCAAGCCAATCTCAACTCTGGGTTTTTGACCAGTTCTAATTTGAAATTGCGGAACTTCTGGCAAATCAACACCAAT
>CAMDOL010000046.1 GCA_945903615.1 Rickettsia typhi
ATGACTTGTTATATGAAGACCAATTTTTTATTCTGTATTTTGCTTTAGTCATGGATCATTTAAATGTGTTAAAGGATACATGGCTAAGGCTTTATTACTTTGGTTTATTTGGCAAGTAGTTTTGGTTTTTAGTTATGCAACAAAGCCCAAAATTTTGTTAAAAAATAAGGTGAGATGTGGGGTTAATTAATTAGATAACGATGTCTATGAAGATTCTATCTAGTAACAATAAAGTGGGGCAGCTTTTAAGTTGCCCCACTTTTTTATTATTTTTCTAAAGCTTCTTTTAAATTTTTTAAGCCTTCAGCAAAATCTTTTTTGGTTTCTTTTTGAGTAAAAAAGCAACTTAAGTTAACGGGAAATGCATTTCTGCCAGTCACTACCCAAGTAACTTTGGATTGATTTTCATCAATTGCGGTGGTGGTAAAATAAACTTGACTAGTTTTTTTCATTGGTTTGGTCAAACGCAATTCCAAGTCGATTCTTTCATTAGGAATCATGCTTGTAATTTCTTGTTCACCAACACCAACTTGACTATTATTTGAAGACCATGAGTTAGTGAAGCCAACGGTTCCTTCTTCTCCTGTGTATTGCAAAGCAACTGTTGGATCTTTTGTGGAAAATGGGTTCCAATCATTATTGGTTTTGGTCATTTTTAAATAATCAAATACCACTACTCTTGGCTTATTGATAACAATTTCTTGTTCAATTTTAAAATCTTTAGGAAGAACAGCCGCAACCAAAAGAGCTGAGGCGATAATAGCAACTAAAATTAAGAATAATGTTTTCATATATATGTTAGATTAATAATTGATAAGGCAGTATAAGTTCAGTGTCAGAAAGTGTGATTGCTAGGTTTTAAGTATCAAGAGAAAATATAATGAATAAATTAATCATAAATTACCAGCGACAAAAAATGGATTTTTTAGATAATCTACAACCCGATGATTTAAGAAATGGCGAGAGTTTTAATCAATTAGAAACAATTATTGAAAACATCAATAAAGCCCTAATTAACAATATAATCAGCGGCAAAAACCCATCTGAATTTATCAACAAATCCTTAAACAATTTATTCCGTGAAAATTCTTCAGCTAAAGCCAAAGCAATTAATTTGGCAAATTTTTATTTGCAAATAAAACAAATAGATTTTGAAGTCAAAGATTCTGCGTGATTCACAGATGTTTAGTTTCTAATTATCATGGTTTTTAATTGCCCTCACCGCAAGTTGATCGGCAATTTCATTATATTTATTGCCACTGTGTCCTTTTACCCATTTCCAAGTTATATGATGCTCCGCCACTAATAAATCAAGCTCTTTCCAGAGTTGATCATTTTTCACCGGTTGTTTTTTGGCGGTCTTCCAGCCATTTTTTTTCCAATTTAAAATCCATTTAGTGATTCCATCTTGAACATATTTGCTGTCGGTATGGATTGTAATGTTTAATGATTTTTTAACGATCTTGAGTGATTCAATCACCGCCATTAATTCCATCTGATTATTTGTGGCTTCCATTTGAAATCCAGAAATTTCTTTTTTATGTTCTTTGTAAAGTAAAATTGCTCCCCAGCCACCTTTTCCAGGATTGCCCGAGCATGCGCCGTCGGTGTAAATTTCAATTAAATCACTCATAATGTTTTTGCTAAAGGATGATATTTGTAGACCAACTCTTTTAGTTTTGAGTCTAAAATATGAGTATAAATTTGCGTAGTAGAAATATCGCTGTGACCAAGCAATTCTTGCAGAATTCTCAAATCAACCCCCTGATTCAAAAGGTGCGAAGCAAATGAATGGCGAATCACATGTGGCGAGACTTTTCTTTCATCAATTCCAATTATAACCGCTAATTCTTTAAGCATTTGATTGAATCTTTGTCTGGTTAAATGCTCATCAACTCCTTTTTTATTTATTGCCTTACTGATCTGATCAATATCTTTATTGATTCTAATTTTTCCACAAAACAACCATTTAGAATTTTGATGTCCCATCTCTTCTCTTGCCTTCAAATATTTTGCTAAAATCTTGAGAGATGTTTTGTTGAGTGGTGCAATACGCTCTTTATTGCCTTTGCCATTTACAATTAAATAATTTTTAAAAATAACTTTTCCATCACTAAAATTTTTTCCAATCGCCGCAATTGGCAGTGAAACCAACTCAGAAACTCTCAAGCCTGCCGCATAAAGAATCTCTAGCATACAAGAAAGTCTGATGCCAAAATGAGTATTATCTTTCGCCACAAAATCAAGCATAGAAAAAACTTCTTTTTCGCTTAAATATTTAGGCAATTTAAGATTATTTTTAACCTGATCAATATTTAAAGTGGGATTATTATTTTTGATTCCTTCTGTTTCTAAAAATTTGAAAAAACTTTTAGTGGTAGAAATTTTGCGATTGAGGCTTGAGGATTTTATGCCTTGTTTATATAGTTCGCCAAGATATTGCTTAAAAAGATTTTCGTCAACTTGCAGAAAGTTTTTTTGTTTTGAAACTAAAAACTTTAAAAATAAATCCAAGTCATTCTTATAAGAAGAGACAGTATTTGTTGATAAACCATTTTCACTAATTAAAACATCTAAAAATGATTTAATGAGAGTCTGTCCATTATCTTTTTTTATTATGCTCATCTGGCAGGCAAATATTGATTTTGTCTCTTATATCAACCTTAAGCACAATTTCTCTTTGTGGAATTTTTATGTCATTTTTTCTAATCAACACCAAAAACATTACAGAAAAAAATAAAAAAGCAGTCCAAAATAAAAAGTGCCCAGAAAAGTGCCAAGAAAAATGCTCAGAAAAATGCCCAGGAAAATTCTTGGTTAGCATTTTCCATTTACTTTGTTTTCTGTGGTAAAATTTTGGAAGTTTCATTAGGGTTGGTTTGATTTTTATTGGATCCACTGGAGTTTCAAGAGTTTGAAAATCTATCTTTATAATTATTTTTTTACAAGGCAAAAAATGGACAAAAAAAATAGATACTTTTTAATTATCAGCCTTTGTGTATTTATTTTTTTGACCATTCTAAATCCAGCAAAATCAAATGCTGCTGGCGTATCTTTAATTCGTGATGCTGAGATTGAAGATTTTTTATATGATCTAACCAAACCAATTTTTAAAGCCGCCAATTTAAATCCCGATAACATAAAAATTTATATTGTAAATGACAGCACCTTAAATGCCTTCGTGACGGGTGGACAAAATGTTTTTATCAATACCGGACTAATCGTTAAATATTGCGATCCCAATGTTTTGGTTGGTGTTATTGCTCATGAAACTGGGCACATTGCCTCTGGGCACATAGCAAGAAGCAGCGAAGCTATGACTAATGCTGGAAATGCAATGCTACTAAGTTATATTGCCGGAATTGCTGCCGCCGCAACTTCTCACCCTGACGCAGGAATGGCGATTATTATGGGCGGAAGTCAGATTGCTAATAGAGTTGCTTTAAAGTTTACCAGATCACAGGAGGAAGCATCTGATTTATTAGCTTTAAGATACCTCCAAGCTACAGGCAATTCTGCCCATGGTCTTTTAGAAATATTAGAATTTTTTGAATCAGAAGAAGCTGATTATAAAGGCAAAATCGATGAATATGCCCTCACCCATCCAGTTAGTAAAAAGCGGATTAATTTTATAAAAGCCAATGCAAAAAATTTTCCTAAGCACAATGATGTGGCGCTCAAAAAAAGGTTGGAGCGCATTATTGCTAAGTTAAATGGATTTTTAGATGAGCCAGATCAAATTTTAAAAACTTACAATAAAGATAATCAAAACAATAAATATGCTCGGGTGATCGCTTATTATAAAAAAGGCAAAACTAATGAAGCAATTTTAATACTTAATGATCTTATCAAGCTAGACCCAAAAGATGGCTATTTATATGATTTGAAGGGGCAAATTTTATCCGAAAATGGCGATCAAAAAAATGCTATTATCGCTTATAATCAAGCGGTTAAATTGAATAAAAATAATAATTTGGCACGAATTGCTTTAGCTAATTCAATAATAGATCTAGATTCTGGCGATAAAAAAATTATCGACTTTGCTATTAAAAATTTGCTCACTGCTTTAAAAACAGAGAAAGCTGATACTAATGTTTATAAGCAACTTGCCAAAGCCTATGATCAAAATCACGATTTAGGCAGATCATATTTAGCTCTGGCACAGATGGGTTTGGCGGAAGAAAGTTTGGAGAAGACGAAAAAATATATTAAATTGGCAAGAGAAAATTTAGATAAAAGTGATAAGATTGATTTGTTGTTACTCGACGATATTGAGCAGTTTTCTCAGAAGTTGAAAGAGAAGAATAATTTAGATTATTTATGATAAAATTTTTAGCCATTCTTCCTCATTCAACGCTTTAATTCCAAGCTCGTTTGCCTTTTTCAATTTTGATCCTGCCTCAGCACCAAAAACTAAAAAATCGGTTTTAGAAGAGATCGAACCTTGCACTTTCATTCCCAAACTTTCAGCTTTGGCTTTGGCTTCAGCTCTACTCATATTGCTTAATGTGCCAGTAAAAATAATAGTTTTGCCAACTAATTTAGAATCGCTTTGCTGATTAATTTTTGCATCAATAATTTCTAACTCTTTTTCCAAATCCTCCAAAACCAAAACATTTTTATCTTCCGAAAAATATTCAATAATTGCTTTTGCCATTTTTTCACCGATGCCATCAATGGCGATAAAGTCTTGCCATTCTTGACTGAAATCTAAATTTTTAGAATTTGCAATCACCAATATTTTTTCTTTAAAATTTTTAAAAGAGCTAAAATTATTAGCAATTAATTTGGCGGTATTTTCACCAACATAGCGAATTCCCAGCCCATAAATAAATCGATGTAGTTCAATTTTTCTTTTAGAATTAATCGCCGCAAAAAGATTTGTGGTTGATTTTTCACCCCAACCTTCTTTTTTGATTAGCGGGTTTGAGCTTAATTTTTCAGAATCTTGAAGCCTAAAAATATCAACAAAATTTTTTATTCTTCCTTCCTCAAAAAAATTATCGATTTGTTTTTTACCAAGCCCCTCAATATCAAAAGCGTCTTTGGAAACAAAGTGTTTGAGCGATTCTTTGATTTGAGCATTGCATCCAAATTTATTCGGGCAACGCAAAACAACATCTTCCTCGCTCTTGGCTACCAAGCTGCCGCAAGAAGGGCAATGAGTTGGAAATTGGTAAGGTTTGGAATCGCTCGGTCTCTTGGAAAAATCAACTTCCAATACTTGCGGAATCACATCTCCGGCTCTTTGAATTAAAACTAAATCACCTTCCCTAATATCTTTGGCAGCAATTTCATCTTGATTATGCAAAGTTGCGCGTGAAACTAAAACGCCGCCAATGTTGACCGGAACTAGCTCAGCAACTGGAGTTAGTGCCCCAGTTCTGCCAACTTGAATCACAATTTTTTCAATTGCAGTTTTAGATTTTTGCGCCGCAAATTTGTGAGCAATCGCCCATCTTGGGCTTTTAGAAATAAAACCTAAGCGGTTTTGCAAGACAAAATCATTCACCTTATAAACCATTCCATCCAAATCATATGGCAAAGAATAGCGAATATCGGCAACTTGTTGATATAATTTTAAAACTTCGTCAAGGTTTCGACAAATTTTAGAGTGCGGCTCAACACAAAAACCAAAAGATTTTAAATGGTCAAATAATTGCTCTTGGCTATTACAAATAAAATCATCGCTAATTTCACCAATTCCATAAGCAAAATAACTTAATTTTCGTGATGCAGTAATTTTGCTATCAAGCTGGCGTAAAGAGCCTGCAGCAGCATTGCGTGGGTTGGCAAAAATTTTGCCAGCAATTTCTTGCTGTCTCAAATTAAGTTCAGCAAAATCTTGTTTAGTCATATAAACTTCACCACGCACTTCGAGAATTTTTGGTGGATTTTGGCTTTGTAAAATTTGCGGGAAGTTTAAAACAGTGGCAATGTTGCGGGTCACATCTTCACCAATTTCACCATCGCCTCTGGTTGCACACTGAACAAATTTTCCATTTTCATATCTGGCAGAAAATGATAGCCCATCAATTTTTGGTTCACAAAATAAATCAATAAAATCAACCCTCAAAGGAGAAAAATCAAACAAGCTCTCACTAATTTTATTGGTGGAAATATTTCCTAAAAACCGATTTATTCTTTCTAAAAAATCAGCAATATCCTCAGCCCCAAAACCATTGGCAAGTGAGAGCATTGGTTTTTTATGAATAACTTTGGCAAATTCATCCAAAGGTTTGGCGCCAACTTTACTGAATAAATCGTCAGAAATTTTATATTGCGGATACTCATCTTCTAGCTTTGCCAATTCTTGTTTTAAATAATCATAATCGGCATCACCAATGGTTGGATCATCATTGGTGTGATAAGCAATATCGTGTTCTGCAATCTCGGCTCGCAATTGCTTAATTCGTTTTTCAATCATACTAATCTACTGTCATTAATTTTATCTAAACTGCTGATAATTTTGTCTAAATCTAATTGCTCAAAATAGAACTCACTCACAGTAGAAATGATAATTTTTTTATCTTCTAGACTGACAAACAAAACCCCAGGAATTAAATTGAGGGTCGAGATTAGCAAAACCAATTCACTATTATTTAGTTTGCCAATTGGCAAAAAATGAATTTTAGGATCAATCCTAGGGCTAGCAATAGCAACCCTATAAGCAATTAACAAAGACTGATAAAAAGAAGAAAGAATCAGACTAATAAAATGTTTGTAAAAACCAAAATGCAAAAAAGTGAAATGGCTATATTTATTAATAATTTTTATTTTCCAAGCAATCAGACTAACAACTATTGAAGAAACTAAGCCGAACAAAACATAAAGCTGAGAAAAATGATCGCCAGAGTAAGCAAATAAAAGCCAGAAGGAAAATAATGTTAAAAATAAATTGAAGATATTTATCATATGAAATAGGTTGTTTGAACCGCTTATTTTACAATCCAATTTTATAATGTAATGCAAAAAATTCTCATTGTTCAAGCCCCATTTTATGGTCATATTTCAACAATGCTACTTGAAGGAGCGATTGCTGAAGCTAAAAAAAATAATTTAGATTACGAAATTATTGACGCACTTGGCGCTTTTGAAATTCCGGCAGTTATTGCTCTGGCTTCCAAAACCAATCAATACCAAGGCTATGTGGCTCTGGGCTGCGTGATTAGAGGAGAAACTACTCATTATGACTATGTTTGCCAAGAGAGTGCACGAGGTTTGAACGAGCTTGGCTATAAAAATGGTTTGGCAATTGGCTACGGAATTATCACTTGCGAAAATGAGGCGCAAGCTATTGCAAGAGCAGATAAAAATCAAAAAAACAAGGGCGGATTTGCGGTTTTAGCTTGTTTGAGAATGATTGAAATCAAAAATAAATTTAACAGGTAATGACTATATTCATCAACATCACAATCCTGATCAGCCTAGCTTTGGTAATAACAAAATTTATTATCACCAGCAATTCTTACCAAAAAATTATCGGTTTTTATTTTATTTTTACAGGGTTGATTATTTTGATTTTGATCAACTCAATTGCCAAATTTCAATTAGCCATTGATATTGCTTTTCTCTTGTTTTTATTGGAGTTAGCAGCAATTTTATTTTTGATCTTAAACAAAAAAGTGAACAATTAAATGGATATTATTGCTAACATTTTATCTGCTTTTGGTGCTTTGATAATTCTAGTTTGTGCGCTTGGGGTTTTTAGAAGCAAAAATGTTTTTCTATCAGTTAAATTGGTTTTTACCGCCAATATTTATGGTTTATCAACATTATTAATCGGATTATTTTTAGCAAATCCAACCATAATTTTAGCCATCAAAACCAGCATTCTTACAACTTTAAATATAATCATTACCATCATTATTAACCATTTGATTGTTAAAAAATCGGCGATTGAAGAAAAAATTATTAAGCAATATGAGTAGAAAAAAACCCAATCACATTCAAAAGAAATTTATTAACAACACCATTTACTCTGTTATTGGGATTTTGTTTTTAACCTTCATTTTTATTCAACCTTACAACATATTCTGTCGCCTCAAAAAAACTTGCCATCCAATCACATTTTCTTCTTTCTCTTTTGATAAAAATGGCAAAATAGAGATGACGATTAATTTTGTTGGCACAATTCCTGAAGCACTAAAACAGTCTGTTCAATTTTATCCCGATCAAGAAAAATTGAAGATTCGCAATGGAAAAAATATTAACAATTTTTATAGAACAAAAAATCTGACCAATCAAAATATAATTGTTGCCACTCATTTTGATGTGAAGCCAGAAGGAATAGAAAAATATTTGGAAAGAATTGAGTGTATTTGTTTTAAAAACCAATCTTTAAAAATTGGAAAAAAAGCCGCAATGCCATTTAAATTTCGTATTAATCCAGCAATTGAGAAGGATCCTAAGTTTGACAATATTAAAGAAATAACTGTGAATTATAGCGTTTATTTGGTGGAATAAATCCACTTGGTTTCACCACCAGCAACATCTTTGAGAATAATATTTTTATCTAGCAATTCTTTTCTAATCTCATCAGCCTTCGCCCAATTTTTTTCTTCCTTAAAAACCTTTCTGTGTAAAATTTTTTCTAAAATATAATTTTCATCCACATCATTTTGGTTTGATTTAGAAAAATAATTAGCATCAAAAAGACCAAGAAAATTAAGGCATTCAACCAAATTATTGGTTAAATTTTGTTTTTCCAAATCGATGGTTGAATGTTTGATTAATTTTACAATTTCGTGCAGAACGCTGAAGGCTAAAGGCGTGTTGAGATCATCGCTTAGATCTTCGATGATTTTATTTAAATGAGGATTTTCTACTTTGGTTGAAGATTCAATTTTGCAATCAGCAATAATTTGATAAAATTTTTCGATTGATTTTTCAGCGTCGAATAAAGCTTTATCATTAAAATCTAAAGGTTTGCGATAATGGGTTGAAAGCAGCAAATATCTGATTGCCATTGCTGGGATATTTTTATCAAGCAAATCTTTTATGGTAAAAAAATTGTTTAAAGATTTACTCATCTTCTCGCCATTCACTGTCAAAAAACCATTATGCACCCAATATTTTGCATACAACGAATTGGGGTTGGCGCATTTACTTTGAGCAATTTCATTTTCATGATGTGGAAATTGCAAATCGGCACCGCCACCGTGAATATCAAAATTATCACCCAAATATTTATTACTCATCGCCGAGCATTCAATATGCCAACCTGGGCGACCCTTGCCCCAAGGGCTTTCGAAGACTGAGGAAATATCATCTTCTCCATCGGCCGGTTTCCATAAAACAAAATCTAGTGAATCTTTTTTATATTTGGCAACTTCAATTCTTGAACCAGAAATCATTTCATCAACTGAGCGATTGGAAAGTTCTCCATAATTTTTATAACTTTTTACATCGAATAAAACATGCCCTTCACTTACATATGCATTACCATTTTTTATAAGTTTTTCAATCATCAAAATCATCTCACCTATGTGTTCGGTTGCTTTTGGCTCAAAGCTTGGCGGCAAAACATTAAGCGCGGAAATATCTTGATAAAAAAGTTTTAAAACTTCGCTCGTTAAATTTTGAATTGAGATTTTTTTAAGTAATGCGGCAGCGTTAATTTTATCATCAACATCGGTGATGTTTCTAATATAAGTTACCTTGGGAAATATTTTTGAGAATAAGCGAAACCACAAATCATAAATGACAATACTTCGTGCATTGCCAATGTGTGGGCGGCCATAAACTGTTGGACCACAAACATAAATTTTGATATTGTTAGCATCAATTGGGATAAAAATTTCTTTGTTTTTGCTGAGGCTATTAAATATCTTTATCATTTATTTAAAGTTTTCATAATTTTGCGGGCGATATAATTTTCTCCTTTATAGCCAGTGAATCTAAATTCAACTTCACCGCTACGATCAACCAAAACTGTGAGCGGGATAATTTTGTTATATTTAATATTGTTTTGCTTAAGCAAATCTGCTAAGCCATCATTATAAATTAAATATTGGGGTGGAAAGTAAATATTTTTATAATATTCCAAATAGTTACTGAGATTTTTAGCGTCGATATTTTTATCAATCGCAACCGCAATTACCTTCAAATCAGTTTTTTGAAATTTTCTAGAAATTTCATTTATGACCGGCATTTGCTCTTTACAAACTGAGCACCAAGTTGTGTATAGATAGAGCAGGATTGGCTTACCAGCGTTAGATTCGATCTGATTAACGATGTCGCTGGGCGCAATTGGCAGCGGCTCGGTATAAGACCTATTATCTGATTCTGGGATTGGCAGATTATGGTCATAATCTTGAACGAAAGATCTCCAGATAATTGTTGAAAGACCAGCAACCAAGATTAAAATAGTAGCGATCATTTTGGCTCTTTTAAAATTTTTAATTTTATTTAAATTGACTAGGTTATTCTTCACCGGTTTGTGATAAATGTTTGTTTCAAAATAAGCCATATTATGGTAAGTATATTGCTTTTGTTTATCAATAAAAACCTCCTTAAAAACAATGCAGAAAAAATACAAAAAATCTCGAGAAAAAAGAGGGTTTAGTTTGATTGAACTTTCAATTGTCATTCTCATCGTCTCAATTTTAATCACTGGCTCACTAGGAATTTCCAAAACTGCTATCAATAATTCTAAGGTTAAGGTTACCAAAGAAAGAATGGATGCGGTTTATCAAGCATTCGCTAATTTTTTAGCTACCAACAGAAGATTGCCTTGTCCAGCCGTAATGACCACAGCAAAAGGCGCGGCGGGATATGGCTCTGAAGCAGCAACTCCAGGAACTTGCGACGATACTTTTGTTTCACACGTCAACGCGCCACATTTATCATATGGAATGGTTCCAATAGCGGCTCTTGGTTTAGATCAGGATATGGCGGAGGATGGTTTTGGAACAAAATTTACTTATGTCGTCGATAAAAGATTTACCAAGCAAAGT
>CAMDOL010000047.1 GCA_945903615.1 Rickettsia typhi
GATAACATTGGTGGCGTCAACTCTGCCGCCCATTCCAGCCTCTATGATGCAAACATCGGCGTAGTTTTTAGAAAATGCCAAAATGGCAGCGAGAGTCAATCCTTCAAATAAAGTTAGAGCAATATTTTCTGCTGCAATTCTAACTTCTTCAAGAATTTCATATAGATACCCATCATCAATTTGATTATTGGCAATTACGATTCTTTCATTGCAATGATGTAAATGTGGTGAAGTATAAATGTGAGTTTTGTAACCAGAGGATTGAAAAATGCTAGCTAAAAATGCGGTGGTGGAGCCTTTGCCATTGGTGCCGGCAATGTGAATTGTTGGGGGTAATTTATCTTGAGGATTATCCAGCTTTGATAAAACTTTTAGCAATTTCTCTGGCGAATTCTTTGGCAATTCTTCTGGCGAATTATTGCTGATGGAATTTTTATTAGATATTGGAAAATGCGGAAGATAAACCATTAAATAGTTGTAATTAGTGAGTCGATCCGAGCCCGTTTTAACTTGCAACTTATAACTTGCAACTAATTAATGATTGTATTTCAACTTTAATGCCAATAAATTACAGCCTAATTCCTGTCAATTTATTTCACTGAAAAATATGAAAATTTTTCCCCCTAAGAGGGCCATTAGAAGCAGCCTTGTGTCTATTTCTTTGATTCTATCTTCTGGAAATTTATATGCTCAGCAAAGCAGCAATAGCAACGGTTCTGTTGTTGATCGTTTTTCGCCAGCGCCGGTTGTAACCATTGGTGGCTTTGTTAATGCTAGTGCTGGATTTAGAAGTGAAGATAGCGCCTTTGGAAAAAATCGCTTACCTGATGCTGCAATTCAAAACGGAGCGGTTATTGAAAATGGTGGACAACAAACTGGAACCCAAAACAGAATGACTAATAATCCTGACTTTACTAACGAAGCAGAAATTCATTTGAAAGTTGCAGGCATCAATGAATTTGGAATGAAATATGGTGCGATTGTAGAGCTAGAAGCAAACACTAGTTCTCCAGCTCGCAATGAAGGGGTGAGTGCTGATAAGGCTTATATTTTTACTGAATCAAGAATGGGTAAATTGGAGTTAGGAAACAACTCAGCAGTGAACCATAAAATGAAAGTTGGACCAGAAACCTTTGCTCGTGGTGCGGGTGGTATTAATGGTAAATATTTAGAATATATTAATTTGCCAATGTTGGCAAATAGTAGTCAGCTAGCAATAACGAAAAATATAGCTTGTGTTGGCGGTGTTGGTGTTGATGCGGATGGAAAAACCGTTTCTACTACTGCTGCTTGTAATAATATCAAACTTCCTAGCTTCATTCTAATTCCACAATCACCAATTGCGCATGGCGGCTATGCAAGAAGTTTTTATAATTCTCAAAATAGTGCCGATTATAATTCAACTTCTGGCGCTGCTAGTTTTGGATTTAATAAAAACAAATCAACGATTCGCAATGGTCAATTTGGTGATCTGGAAGATGCGACTAAAATTAACTACTACACCCCAAGAATTTCTGGTTGGCAATTGGGTGCCACCTTCACCCCTGATACTGGCAATAATGGCACTTCTGCCTCAATCTCTGGCAATAGTGGAGATATCAAGCAAGCAATTAGTTATGGCGTGAACTATTCTGATAATTTTGGTAATGTTGGCTTTGCCGTTTCTGCTACTGGTGAAACTGGCAAATTTGAACAGCTTTCCACCGCAACTACTCAGAGAAATAATTTGCAAGCCTACGATATTGGTTTTATGGCTAGTTATTTTGGTGCAACATTTGGCGCTTCATATGGCAACTGGGGAAAATCTTTGCAACCAAAAACTGGAATATACTCCTGTAACTATAATTCTACCTCGCTCCTTACAAACCAAACCTGTGCCGCCGGATCAGCCACTAATACAAAATTTGGCGACGCCACTTATTATAGCACGGGTGCAGCATATCAGTTCGGTCCTTTTGCAGCTAGCGTTACTTATCTTGATAGCAACTTCCAAGCAAACAAATATAACGCTATGTCCTTCGGTGTTGATTATAGAATGGCTAAAGGTTTGATGCCTTATTTTGAAGTGACCCAATATAAATTTGTGTCTAACCAACCAAAAGCAAGCGGCATAATTAATCAAACAACTCTTTCTAATAAGGAAAGACAATTGAAAGATAATAGCGGTTATGTTGTTTTGGCTGGCCTGCTATTCTCCTTCTAGTTTTAAATTCTGGAAAATAACTTAAATGAGAAGCGTTGCCGCATTAGATTCCTACTTGTTACCCTTAAAACAAATTCTTGACCAAGAGGGTGTTAGCGAAGTTTCAGTTAATCGCCCTGGTGAAGTTTGGGTTGAAATTGGAGGTGATATGGTTCGCCATGAAATGCCAGCTTTTGATGTTGAACATTTAAAATCCCTCGCTCGTCTAATTGCCCAATCAACCGAACAAAGAGTTAGTGAGGAAGAGCCACTTCTTTCCGCAACCCTTCCTGCTGGCTATCGTATTCAAATTGTTTTCCCTCCAGCTTGTGAAGTTGGCTGCGTAGTAATGTCGATTCGAAAACAATCAAGTGTAAAGTGGAGTTTGGATGATTATGAGAAAATGGGTGCTTTTAGTAATGCGTCTATTGGTGGAATTGAAGATAAAAATGATTTGATTTTGATGAAGCTTTTAAAGCTAGGCAGAATCAAAGATTTTTTACAACGGGCAGTTTTATATAAAAAAAATATTATTATTTCTGGCGGTACTTCAACTGGAAAAACTACCTTTACCAACGCCATGATTCGCACCATTCCTCATGAAGAAAGATTAATTACCGTTGAAGATGCAAGAGAAATTGACTTAAACACCCATCCCAATCATGTTCATTTATTATCTTCCAAAGGTGGTCAGGGTAGGGCAAAGGTTAATACTCAGGATTTGATCGAGGCTTGCTTGCGTCTTCGTCCAGAGCGAATTATTGTTGGTGAGCTTCGTGGCTCTGAAGCCTTTAGTTTTTTGCGTGCTATCAATACTGGACATCCCGGATCAATCTCTACTCTTCACGCCGATACTCCTAAGATGGCTTTAGAACAGCTTAAACTTATGGTTATGCAAGCGGGTCTTGGAATGTCGCCGTCAGAAATTTTAGGCTATATTAAAAATGTGGTTGATATTGTTGTGCAGCTAAAGCGTGGAGAAAAAGGCGTGAGATTTGTCTCAGAAGTCTATTTTAAAGCTTGGGAAGATCGCAAAACTCATAAAGCATCTTTGCAAGACCCAATCACTGAGCAAAAGCCTGAACCAAATGCTAAGCCATCAAATGCTTAGGCATTATTAGGCTAAGTGTCTAAAAGTTCCTCTTTCAATTGCCTCTCTGATTTCCTGCATCAAATTTTGATAATAAAAAATATTGTGTTCGGTCATTAAAATCGCTCCTAAAATTTCATTAGATTTAACAAGGTGATGCAAATAAGCGCGGCTGTGATTTTGACACGCGGTGCATTGGCAATTTTCTTCTAGTGGTTTTGAATCATTTTTATACTGAGCATTTTTAATATTAATTGTTCCACTTTTTACAAAGGCTTGCCCATTTCTGCCTGAACGAGTTGGAATTACGCAATCAAACATATCAACCCCGCGTGCCACCGCGCCAATAATATCGCTGGGTTTGCCCACGCCCATCAAATATCTTGGCTTATCTTGGGGCAAAAATGGTGTAGTAAAATCAAGAGTTTGAAACATTAATTCTTGCCCTTCACCAACCGCTAAACCACCAATTGCATAACCATCAAAACCAATATCAATTAATCCAAGCGCTGATTCCTTGCGCAAATTTTCATAAATTACACCTTGAACAATTCCAAATAAGCCATAACCATCTCTTTTAATAAAGGCATCTTTAGACCTTTTTGCCCAAGCAAGTGATCGATTCATTGCTTTTCGAGCATCTTGCTCGCTTGCTGGATAAGCAATGCATTCATCAAAAATCATGGTGATATCGCTACCTAATTTATGTTGAATTTCCATCGAATATTCCGGAGTGAGTAGGTGTTTGGAGCCGTCAATATGGGAAGAAAATTCTGCCCCTTCATCAGTAATTTTTCTAATTCCGGCCAGTGACATAACTTGAAATCCGCCTGAATCAGTTAAAATTGGCTTGTCCCAATTCATAAATTTGTGCAATCCTCCAAGCTGGGCAATCAGCTCTGCCCCTGGGCGCAGCATTAGATGATAAGTGTTGCCTAAAATAATCTGGGCACCAGATTTTTTTACATCGTCATTTTTCATTGCCTTAACCGTGGCACAAGTTCCAACTGGCATAAAAGCGGGAGTTTGAATGGTTCCGTGTGCAGTCTGCACCTCACCTCTTCTAGCGTTACCATCAGTAGTTTTGAGATTGAAAGAAAATTTTGACATTATTTTTAATTTATTAATAGTAAAGGAACCTCCGAATAACTAAATTAGTTATTCAGAGGTTCCTATAGCAAAACGCGTTGGAGCTTATAAACAAACATCCAAAAATCAATTTTTTAAAAAAATAAAATGATCAATAAAAACTTTTTTAGCAAGAAAAAAGAATTTTTTACTTTGGCTCAGGTTCTAGAAATTACTGGTTCGACACTACCAGAAAATGCCAATTATGATTTGAATAAAAAAATTTATGATGTGGCAACTATTGAAAAAGCTACTCAAAATGACATTTCATTTTTTCATTCCGCAGCTTATTTAGAAAAGTTTTTAAAGAGTGAGGCTGGCTTTTGTTTTATGGAAGAAAAGTCCGTAGAAAAAGCCCCAAGCACAATGATTGCCATTGTCAATGCTAATCCATATTTTGCTTACGGAAAATTTTTATCTGAATTTTATTTTGATCAAAAACCAAGTAATGATGAAGAAAAAATTTCTCCTCAGGCAATGATTTCTAAGTCAGCGATAATGGGTGAAGGTTTGATAATTAAAGCTGGAGCAGTGATTGGAAATAATGTTAAAATTGGTAATAACTGTTTTATCGGCGCTGGCTCAGTAATTGGAGATAATTGTGAAATTGGTAACAATGGCACTATCGAAGCATTGGTAGCAATTTCGCATTGTATTATTGGCGATAATGTTATCATTCATAATGGCGTCAAAATTGGGCAAGATGGTTTTGGATTTGCTTATAATAACGGTAAGTTACAAAAAATTTTACAGCTGGGAATCGTTGAAATTCATGATGATGTTGAAATTGGCGCCAATAGCTGTATTGATCGCGGCGCGATTGGTAATACTGTAATTTTTAATCAAGTTAAAATTGATAATCTGGTGCAAATTGGTCACAATGTAATAATTGGAGAAGGAACTGTTATTGCTGGTTGTGCAGGAGTTGCTGGCAGCACAATAATTGGAAAATTTGTTCAAGTTGGTGGCAGAGCTAATATTGCAGGGCACTTAGAAATTGGTGATGGTGCAAAAATTGCTGGAGCTAGTGGAGTTGCAAAATCAGTGGCACCAATGCAATCAGTTGCCGGCTATCCGGCTATACCAATTAAGAATTGGCATCGTATTAATATTAAATTATTGCAGATGATCAAAAAGCCTAGTTGATTATAGATTGAATACCCGGAACATCTAAAGAAAAAGCGGGAATTTCAACATTAATAATTTCACCATTGGGTCTTTTCATTCCATAATGACCACTCATAATTCCCGATGGATGACGCAAATGCACGCCGCTACTATATTTAAAATTATCATTAGGAGCTAAAATTGGTTGTTCGCCAACTGCACCAAGCCCGTTGATCTCTTGTATCGTGCCATTCTCATCAATTATTTTCCAATAGCGATTAACTAATTGTAGGGTTTCAGAACTTTTATTTTCAATTTCAACATGATATGCCCAAATAAAAAAACTTCCGTTCTTATTGATTTGGCTATCAACATATTCTGGGCTGACCAAAACTTCAATCCCGCTAGTCTTTGATTTATATTGCACTGGTATTATTTATTAAAATTTTTTTAAGAATCTGTTGATGATTTATCTAAACATCAATTCGATCAGTCATATCAATCACTCGCATCAATTCTTTAATGTCGGTAGTTCCATGTATTACTTTTTCAATTCCATCTTCAGCCATAGTAACAAAACCTTTTTGTACTATGTAGTTATACATATCTTTTCTACTGGCGCCATTTACCACCAGCTCATCTAACTCACGATCAAATGGTAAAATTTCAGCAATTACAAATCGCCCTTTATAGCCTGAGTTGCCGCATTTGTCACAGCCTTTGCCTTTATATAAATTTTTTACATTGTGATATTTTTCACCAATTATGCGGCGGTCAAAAGTGCTGATTGGCTCTTCAACTTTACAATGAATACAAATTTTTCTAGCCAATCTTTGGGCAATAACGCAAATTAAAGTGCCACCCATTAAATAATTTGGAACACCCATACTCATCAACCTTGGAATTGCTCCAAGCGCATCATTAGTGTGCAGAGAGCTATAAACTTGGTGACCAGTCATCGCGGCTTGAATTGCGGTGATTGCGGTCTCTTTGTCGCGAATTTCTCCGACCAATATCACATCCGGATCTTGTCTTAATAAGGATTTAATACCAGAAGCAAAATCCATTCCAATCTCGCTTTTAATGTTTGATTGTCTGATCATTGGAATGTGATATTCAACTGGATCTTCCAAAGTCATAATATTTTTATCAATTGAGTTGATAAAATTTAAGAGAGTATAAAGAGTAGTAGTTTTACCAGAGCCGGTCGGACCAGTCATAATAATTATGCCTTCTGGTCTTTGAATAAGTTTTTTGACTAAGTTGATAATGTAAGGTGTAAAGCCGAGGGATTCCAAAGAAAGAATTGATTTTTTCTCATCCAAAATACGCATAACAATATTTTCGCCGTGAATGGTGGGCTGGGTTGAAACCCGAAAATCAATTTTTCGTCCTAAAATTTCGGAGTTAATTTGACCATCTTGTGGTTTTCTATTTTCTGCGATGTTCATTCCAGAAATAATTTTGATTCGCACTGCAATTGAGGACCAATAATCTTTGTGGATGCTTCTAATTTGTATCATCTTGCCGTCAATACGATAACGAATTCTAAGGAATAGCGCTTCTGGCTCAAAGTGCACATCTGATGCACCGCGATGCACTGCGTCGGTTATAATAGAATCGACCAAACGCACCATCGGACTTTTATAATCACCCTTTAATTGGTTTTCATCTGGAGTCATATCTCCACTTTCAATCTCCTTTAAAATACCTTCAATTGACATTTCGTAGCCGTAATACTGATCAACGGCTTGTATAATATCGGGTTCAGAAGCATAGACTGGGTGAATTGTAAAATGAGGCGGAAAAAACCTTTTTACCTGATCAATAGCAACAATATCAAACACATCTGACATTGCGATGGTCACTTCATTTTTGGCGTAAAAAACTGGAATTAATTTGTTGTGATTAGCAAAATCTTTGGGAACTTTTTTAACTAATCTTGGATCAATAATTGAAGCTTTAATATCAAACTTTTTGATACCTGAAGATTCATTCAAAATTTCACCAAGCGCACCTTCGGTAATAAAGCCCATATCCACCAAAATGGCGCCGATAGTTTTTTTATTTTGAGTGCGGATTTGTTCTTTGAGGGCAATATTTAACTGGTCTTCAGAAATAACTTTTTTTTCTAATAATCTAGATCCTATATCACCAGTGGTTGAATTTTTTGTATCAACATTATCATCATTTTTAGTCATATCCTCAAGATATTGTTATTTATTTTAAAGTTTTGGTAGTGTAGGTTGAGCCTTCATCTAAAGAAAAATATCTTCTATTTAATGCCGATCTAAGTCAAGAATTAATCAATGACTTTTTGCTTCAGTAAATTGCAATAAACCTTATGAACATTATCACCCGCTTCGCTCCTTCTCCAACTGGATTTTTACATATCGGTGGTGCAAGAACCGCTTTATTTAATTATCTCTTTGCCAAAAACAATGGTGGCAAATTTCTACTCAGAATTGAAGATACCGATCAAAAAAGATCAACCGATGCGGCAGTTCAAGCTATAATTGACGGTCTTTTGTGGCTTGGTCTCAAAAATGATGGCGATATTGTAATGCAATCAAAAAATCTTGAACGACACAAAAAAGTTGCACTGGAATTATTAGAAAAAAATCAAGCATATTATTGCTATACATCAGCAGAAGAGCTTGATGAAATGCGTAAAAAAGCAGAACAAAATGGTCAAGTTTTTCGCTTTAAAAGCCAGTGGAGAAATAAATCGCAATCCCAAATAAGTTCAGTAAAACCAGTCATCAGAATCAAAGCGCCAATTGATGGTGAAACCGTGATTAAAGATTTAGTTCAGGGCGAAATCAAAGTTTCCAACTCTGAATTGGATGATTTGGTTATGCTTCGTTCAGATGGCACGCCAACCTATATGCTGGCAGTTGTGGTTGATGATCACGATATGAATATTTCTCACATCATTCGAGGTGACGATCACTTAACAAATGCACTCCGCCAAAAAATTATTTATCAAGCAATGAATTGGAGCATTCCCGAGTTTGCCCACATTCCATTAATCTACGGTGCTGACGGCACCAAAATGTCCAAACGCCACGGCGCAACTTCCGTTGTTGAATATGAGCAAATGGGATATTTGCCAGAAGCAATGCGCAATTATTTACTTAGACTTGGTTGGTCGCACGGCAATGACGAAATTATTTCTGACGAAAACGCCATTAAATGGTTTGGCTTAGAAAATGTTGGCAAAAGCCCCGCAAGGTTTGATTTTGCAAAGCTGGATAATTTGAACAAAAATTATATTAAGGAAAAATCGGATAATGATTTGTTTCAAATCATTAGTCGTGATTTGTTAGTCGTTAGCCATAAGTCAGAAGAAAGAATTATTCGTGCTTTAAAATTTATTAAAGAACGCGCCGTAAAAATCAATGATCTTGTAGAGGCTTGCCAAATCTATGCTGACGGCTTTACTAAAAATCTTGATGAAAAAGATTTAGAAATTATAAAAAACAATTCTGCAATTTTGCTAGGATTAAAAGATACGATTGCGGGAGTTGAAAATTGGAATCACGATGGAATTAAAGAAGCGATTAATAATTTTGCCACTTCTCAAAACCTAAAATTTAAAGATTTTGGCCCCGCTCTTAGAATCGCTTTGACATTCTCTTCAGCCTCAGCTGGCGGCTTGTTTGATGTTATTGAAATTTTAGGAAAGGATGAATCAATCAGAAGAATTAACCTTTCAACAACAAAGCCCAATGCCACAATTTAACGACCTAAAACTAGAAAGTTGAATTCACCTAAAATTAAAAAATAATGAGTAAAAAGACTTTTGATAGAATAGACAGAATAGGCAAAAAACTAATAGAAATATTAAAACCAAGCGAACAAATGCGATTGTTGCGGTGAAAAAGAAAAAGTTTATCGTATGTTTGATATTGACGGATTAAATTTGGTAGAAGCTTTGGTTTGTTTGAGTTGTAGGGATGGAGAAATTCCTACAAAAGCAAATTTTGAATGAAGATATTAATTCGAGAGTGTTGCGCATAGATAGATTTTACAAAAAATATCAATTGCCGTCCACTTTAGTGGACGGTTATTAAGTTTCTAAAAAAGGGCTTTAGCCCAACAAAATAAATGATGCAGGGCTAAAGCCCATTTTTATTAATTTGTAACCGTCCACTAAAGTGGACGGCAATTGATTGATTTCTATCTACTGTGTAACACTCTCAAGAATATAATTGTTTTAAAGCTGATGATAAAAGAGAGCAAAAATCCAATAAAACTATCGAATATTTGCACTATGTAAATTGTCGCTAAATCCAATTAAAGACTTACCCAAAACTACCTCCATTTCTATTAAATATAAAAATCAAATAAATTATGCAAAATCAACAAAATTTTCGTTTAGAATCAGATTCCTTCGGTGAAATAAAAGTTCCCGCAGATGCTTATTACGGCGCGCAGACCCAGCGTTCGGTGCAAAATTTCCCCATTTGCCATAATAATGCAGGGCATAAAATGCCAAAAGAAGTTATTTATGCAATGCTGTTGATAAAAAAAGCTTCGGCACTTACTAATAAAGAATTAATGGCTATCGACCCAAATTCTATAGAGTTTAAGAAATTTTCTCCTGAAATTGCTGATAAAATTATTGATGCGGTGGATACAATAATTTCAAGGTTTGATTGGTTCTATGAACATCATTTCCCCTTGGTTGTTTGGCAAACTGGTTCTGGCACTCAAACCAATATGAATGTTAATGAGGTAATCGCCTCAGTGGCGAATGAAAAGGTGAGCGGGCAAAAAGGCGGCAAAAGCCCAGTTCACCCCAATGATCATTGTAATTTAGGGCAAAGCTCAAATGATACTTTTCCAACTGCAATGAATGTGGCAACGGTTTTGGCGGTTTATGAAAAACTTTTGCCAACTTTGGTCAGCTTTGCCAATGAGCTTGGCGCCAAAGAAAATGAATTTAAAAATATTGTGAAGATTGGCAGAACCCACACCCAAGACGCAACACCTGTCACCTTAGGGCAAGAATTTTCTGCTTATAAAGTTCAAATTCAAACTGCGGCAGTTTTTGTTTCTCAAGCAATTGCCTATTGCGT
>CAMDOL010000048.1 GCA_945903615.1 Rickettsia typhi
TTTTACTAATTGTTCTTTTTTCATATCTTGCTTAAGAGTTAAATTAATCTATGAATAACTTGGCAAAATTTTTCGGATTGTTTGACTAATGGGTTGATAATATAAAACAAAACTCGGCAAAACTCGGTGTTATCAACCCATCAATAAAACAACCCAAAAAATAATACCAAAGTTCATCTTAAATTGATCTTTAAGCAAAGTATTTTTGAGGAAAATTGCGACGAAAAATGCAAGATGCATTAGGCTCTGCCTCTCGCATTCTCCAAGCAAATTTTTATCACAAACTTTGTTTGCAACTCACTGAGATTAGAAAAATAAAAAATTATGAGTAAAAAGACTAAGCTTAAAGATGAAGTTATGTTGGACGAAGTTATGTGGGATATTTAGGGGTGGGAAATGGTATGAATTATTAAACTAAACGAAGTGCGGATTAGACACTGAAAACAATTAAAGAAATACCGTTTAGCAAAACCACTCTAAAACTAAAACAATTGCCGCCCTAAGCGACACAACAATGACACCATTTGGTGTTGGGATGAGCACTATTAAAAGCTGGATTAGAAGGTTTAATAGCGTCTTTCTAGAAGGTTATATTTCTAGAAGGTTATAAACTTCTTTTTTGTTCAATAATTTCATAGCATTCAATGATATCTTTTTCTTTGATATCATCATAATTTTCCAAAGCAATACCACATTCAAAGCCGCTTTTGGCTTCCTTGACATCATCTTTAAAGCGTTTCAGGGTTTTAAGCGTTCCATCATAAACCACCACATTGGCTCTGAGCAATCTAACTTTAGCGCCTTTTTTAATTGTGCCACCAATGACGCTGCAACCAGCAATTTGACCAGTTCCAGAGACTTTGAAAACTTGCCTGATCTCAGCTTGACCTAAATATTCTTCGCTCTTAATTGGTTCAAGCATTCCGCCTAATAACAATTTTAATTCGTCAACAACATTGTAAATAATTGAGTGATAGCGAATATCAACATTCTTAGCTTGCGCTATTGCTTTGGCTTGAACATTGGTTCGCACATTAAAGCCAATGATGATTGCGCCTGAAACTGCGGCCAAACTAATATCGCCTTCGGTGATTCCACCAGTTGCGCTGTGAATAATTTTGATAGCAACTTCTTCAGTGTTTAATTTAGCAAGACTGCCAGCGATGGCTTCAACTGAGCCATGCACATCGCCTTTAATAATAATTGACAAGTAACGAACTCCGCTTTTTCCAGCTTGTTTAAAAATATCATCAGTTGATTTAGCGACATTTTTCAAACTTTTTTCATCACGCTTTTTCTTCTCACGATAAGAGATAATATCGCGAGCTTGTTTTTCTTCACTCACTTCAACAAATTGATCGCCCGAATCTGGGGCGCCGTCCAAGCCTAATATTTCTACTGGCATTGATGGGGTTGCTTGTTTGATATTTTTGCCTTTATCATCATGCATTTTACGCACTTTACCAAAAGCAGTTCCAGCAACGATAATATCGCCAATGTCTAAAGTGCCTTTTTGGATAAGAAGAGTTGTAACCACGCCTTTCGCTGGATCAACCCGAGTTTCTATCACCACACCACTGGCTTTGCCAACATAAGGAGCTTTAAGTTCAAGAACTTCAGCTTGCAATAAAATTGCTTCTTCTAATTTATCTAGATTGGTTTTTTCTTTAGCAGAAACTTCAACAAAAATAACATCACCACCCAATTCTTCAGCGATAATTTCGTGCTGCAATAATTCATTTTTAACACGACGCGAATCCGCACCTGGTTTATCGATTTTATTTATAGCAACAATAATTGGAACGCCGGCCGCTTTAGCATGACTGATTGCCTCAACGGTTTGCTCTTTAACACCATCATCAGCAGCTAAAACTAAGACCACAATATCAGTAGCGTTCGCGCCGCGAGATCTCATTTCTGTGAAAGCTTCATGTCCGGGAGTGTCTAAGAAGGTAATATATTTTCCGCTAGCAGTTTTAATCCGCGAAGCACCAATATGCTGAGTGATTCCACCCGCTTCTCCACTCACCACATTGGTTGAGCGCATTGCATCTAGAAGTGAAGTTTTGCCATGATCAACATGGCCCATAATAGTTACAACCGGAGCGCGGTCAAGTTTCTCAATATGATCTTCTTCCTCAGTGCTAATTACATCTTCAACATCAGATGCCTTAACTCTTTTAACTGTGTGACCAAATTCGTGAATAATTAATTCTGCAGTATCAGCATCAATTACTTGGTTGGAAGTGGCAACCATGCCCATCATAAAAAGTTTTTTAACTACATCGCCGGTCTTTTCAGCCATTCTTTCGGCTAAGTCAGACACTAAAATTAGTTCAGGCAAAATGACTTCATTGATAATTTTTTTATATTCTTTACCAGCTTCTTGAGCTGAATTTTTATTTTTATTGCGATTCTTTTTGCGATAACCAAATTTTTCATCATCATCAACGATGAAGGTTTGTAATAATCTTCTTGGGTTGAATTTTTCTTTTTTAACTTCGGCTAATAATTTGCTTTTTTTGTTTTCAGCTTCTTCTTCATCAATAAACTTGCCATTTTTACCAAGTTTTTTTGGCTTCTTTTTTTCTAGGAGAGTAGCTTTTTCTTGTTCAATTTTTTTTCTAGCTTCCAGCATTTTTTCACGCTCAGCTTTGAGAAGATTTTGATCAGCGATGCTTTGTTTAATTTTGCTTCTAACATCAATATTAGATGAATGACTTTCTTGTGCGACAGGAGGGGTGATAATTGTGTCGGTTTGTATTTCTATTGATTCAACTACTGGCAATGGCTCTTCTGGCTGAGACTCAACCACAACATTTTCAGTCTTTTTAATTTTTGCTAAAACATCATGTTTATCCGCTTCAAAATCATCTTGATTGGACATATTTCCAACGGCTATTTTGCGTGCCTCAAATTCATTCTTACTTAAGCCTTTGCCAGCAATTTTATTTTCAGAAATCGCTGGGGGCGAGTCTTTCTTGCGACCTTTGATAGTTACTTGCACAAGAGAATTGCTGATTCTTTTATTTTCAGCATTTTTAGTGGATATAACTTTAGGATCAGAAGCGGCTGGAAGCTTGAGCTTCAAGGTTAGCTTGCTTCTGGTTACTTCTGTTGGCTTGGTTTCTTTTTGTTCTTTATCCACTTGTGTCAATTATTAATTTTCTAGTTTTTTTCTAAATATTCTATTGCGCGGTTTTTAATTTCAGTGGCAATATCTTCGTCAAAACCTTCAATCGATTGTAATTCAGAAATTTCCGCTTCAACAATTTCTTCAACTGAAGAAAAACCTTCTGCGGCAAGCAAATTGGCAATGATATCTTCGACATCAAGAGCCTCAATGAATAGTTTTGAAGACTGATTAAACTCAGCAGTACGACGCGCTGATTCTTGATCATCAGTCATAATGTCGATTTTATAATCAACTAATTTAGAAGCTAAGCGCACATTTTGTCCGCCTCGACCAATTGCTAAACTTAATTGATCTTCAGCAACAACAACTTCAATAATGCCGTTTTCTTCATCAACAACGACTTTGCTAACTTTAGCTGGAGTTAAAGCAGAGATGACTAATTCAGCAATATTTGGTGACCATTTAATGATGTCGATTTTTTCACCACGCAGTTCTGAGCTAACTGATTGAACGCGGCTGCCACGAATTCCAATGAAAGAGCCGATAATATCCAAATCTTCTCTTCTAGAATAAATTGCAATTTTAGCGCGAGAACCCGGATCGCGGGCCACTGCCTTAACTTCAATATTTCCTTCATATAATTCTGGAACTTCGCCAGCGAATAATTTAACCAAAAATTGCGGATGAGTGCGCGATAAGAAAATTTGTGCGCCAAATGGTTCTTTGCGCACATCTTCAACATAAACTCTCATTCTATCGCCAACGCGGAAAGTTTCTCTTGGGATCAAACCATTTTGGTGAATGACAGCTTCATAGCCATCAACTTCCATAACGATATTTTTAAGCCCAACTTTTTTAACTGAAGCGTTCACAATATCACCAACGCGATCTTTGAACTCTTCATATTCTTTATTTTTCTCGGCTTCTTTAACTTTTTTGATAATCTCATTTTTTGCAACTTGAGCAACAACGCGGTTCAAGTCAATCGGGGGGAGTTCTTGGCTGATAAAATCACCAAGTTTTGCTTTTGGATCTTTTTGTTTGGCGTCACTAAGTGTGATGTGGGTTCTGCTATCAAAGCTTTCTTCGCCTTCAACCTCTTCAGTTTGGTGAGCAAATTCGTTGCTGACAACTTTCAATTGGTTGTAAAGTTTGATCAGCCCAGTTTTTTTATCGATCACACAATCAATATTCAAATGATGACCATATTTCTTGCGTGCTGCAGATTTGATGCCTTCTTCCATAGCATGAACTATATCGGACACCAAAATACCTTTTTCGTGAGCGATGGTTTCGGCAACCAATAAAATTTCTCTATTGCCCATTACTGTTAAATTGCTAGCCATTCGTAAAATGTTTATTATTGATAAGATTGTGTGGCTTCGATCCCTCGCTGTTTCTTATAGCGAAGGAGTTGGGGAACTGATTTACTATAGAAAAGCATCAAGAATCAAAAGTCGGCGAATATTAATTGCGGCGTTTTACAAATGCAAGATATTGTTTGCTAAATCAGGCTTTTACCTTATTTTACCGTTTTTTAATTGAATTTGAATTAATATGAAAAATAAAAATCAATTCTCCAAACGCTCTTTAAGCAGGCTAATTGCTGTGCAATCCTTCTATCAATATGATTTTTATCAAAGGCAAACCGTGGTTGATAATTTGGCAAAACAATTGGTTGAAAATTATGCTTTGAGTGAAAATGAAGAGATTGCTTCTTATGTCAAAAAAATTGATGACAACCTTTTGCAATCACTGCTTTTGGGTCTAATTTTAGTGATTGATAAAATTGATGAAGAGATTGCGCCATTTTTAAAAGGCGAGTGGAAAATTGAAACTTTGCCCGATTTGATGCTGCAAATCCTAAGGCTTGCCACATTTGAATTAAAATTTATGAAAGACAATCCAACTAAAGTTATTATCAGTGAATATGTTGATCTATCGGCTTGTTTTTATGAGTTAAAGCAAGTGACTTTTGTCAATAGTATTTTGCAAAATATTGCTAATAAAAATCGTCCCAACAATGACTAATATTATCATCGCTAAAATCACTTCAGTTCACGGAATTAAAGGCGCAGTCAAAATAATGAGCTTTGCGTCTAATCCAGCTGATATTATCAAATATGCCAGCAAAATGTTTGATGCTAAAAATCAGCAATATAAAATCAAAATCATTAATCAAATTCCTAGCAAAAATAACGACTTATTTACCGCACAAATCGATGGAATTGTTGATCGCAATCAAGCTGAATTGCTTAGAAATACTGAACTTTTTATCAAAAGAATTGATCTAAAAAAATCAAAAAAAGATGAATTTTATTATGTGGATTTGGTTGGCTTGGATGTTTTAGATTTACAAAATAAAAAAATTGGCACAGTTACTGCAATCAATGATTTTGGGGCGGGAGGTTTGGTTGAAATTAAATTTGATGATGAAAAATATAACAAAAATCAAATCAATAATTTTGCTTTTACTCACAAAATTTTTCCAGAAGTAGATATTGAAAAAGGCTATTTGATCTTTGATATGCCTGATATTGTAGAGATTTTAGAAAATGAATAATCCCCAATTAAAAGTCAAAATTTTTACTTTATTCCCTGAATCTTTCCCAGGAATTCTTGGCTCATCAATTGTTGGAGATGCTCTAGCCCAAGGTTTGTGGCAGTTAGAAATTATAGACATTCGTGAATTTGGTATTGGCAAAAGAAAAGTTGTTGACGACACAACTTTTGGAGGAGGTTCGGGAATGCTGATTAGAGCTGATGTTTTGGGCGATGCAATCGAAAACAAAATTCCAAATTTTGCGACCACTAAAATAATTTATCCATCACCACGCGGCACAGTTTTTAATCAAAAAAAAGCCGTTGAATTAAGCCAAATCAGAGAGTTAGTAATTGTTTGTGGCAGATATGAAGGCATTGACGAAAGGGCAATCGAAGAATATAAGATGGAAGAAATCTCCATTGGCGATTATGTTTTATCTGGCGGCGAGCTGCCAGCAATGGTAATGCTGGATACAATTATCAGAAATTTAGATGGCGTTCTGGGCGGAGATGATTCTTTAAAAGAAGAAAGCTTTGGCAACGGAATGGGTAGTAAATTCGACAATCTTTTAGAATATCCTCATTACACCAAACCGCAAATCTGGAAAGATCGCAAAGTGCCGGAAATGCTACTTTCAGGTCATCATAAAAATATTGACGGGTGGCGTTTGCAAAAAGCGCTGGAGATTACTAAAGCGAGAAGGAAGGACTTAATTTAGGGCACCTTAAAAAAATTGCCTTTTTACTTAGTTTTATTTTAATTTGAAGAAGTTGCAAGAATGGAGCTCTTGTCGGTAATTTTGGCGTCAGAGAAATTTTTAGGAAGAGTAGGCACTTTTAGCTAATTACAAACCTACCACTTCTTCTCAAACTTTTTTCTGATATAAACCGCAACTCCATTGAAAGAAATTAAAAACACCAACAAAACCATAATCGCTGCCGCTGATTTTTCAGCGAATCCCAATTCTGGGCTGTCTGACCATAAATAAATTTGCACCGGCATCACGGTTGTTGGATCCATAAAACTTTGTGGCACATCGGCAATAAAAGCCACCATACCAATCATCAACAAAGGGGCAGTTTCACCAAGAGCGCGGGAAACGGCAAGAATTGTTCCTGTCATAATTCCAGGAAGTGATAAAGGTAATGTGTGATGAAACATAACTTGAGTTTTGCTTGCCCCCATTGCCACCGCAGCTTCTTTAATTGTAGATGGAATAGTCTTAATTGCATTTCGTGTAGCGATGATAATTACCGGCAAAACCAACATTGATAAGGTGAGACCGCCCACAATTGCTGAAGATCTGGGCAAGTGCATAAAGTTTAAATAAACCACAAAACCCAAAAGCCCAAAAATAATTGATGGAATCGCCGCTAAATTATTGATGCTCACTTCCACAATATCAGTCAAAGTATTTTTTGGTGCAAACTCTTCTAAATAAAAAGCTGCCATCACCGCAATTGGAAAAGCTGCCGCTAAAAAAACTAAAATAGTTAAAATTGATCCAATCATTGAGGCTGCCATTCCTGCAATTTCAGGCTCTGCCGAATCAGCATATTTAAAAAAGCTCCAATTAAAAACACCCTGAACTGCATTTTCGTTTTGTAGAATTTTTATCCAAGTAATCTGTTCATTTTTTAATTTTCTGTCTTCACTTGGTGTGGTTTCCAAAATTTTTCCTTTCAAAAACATATCAACATCAGAAGAAGCTGGGAACCACAAAACAGTTTTTTTACCAATTAAATCAGGATTATTTTTGACTTTTTCTTTCAATTCCAAATGAGCAATTTTGCTAAGCAAACGATATAAATTAGCTTTAGCAGTTGCAGTTTTTGCCTCAGGAAATTTTGCTTTCAAAGCATCTTTGACAATCTGGCGATAATTGGCCGCATCCAAATTTTGTATGTCGATCAGACTACCTTTCAAATCCACTTCAAGAGCAATTTTGTGTGCCACAAAAGCCGGCGCACCTCGATAAATGACCGCCACAAACAACAATACCAAAAATGTTACCGCAATTGCAATTGCCAAAAGCCCGGAGAATTGAAAAATTTTCTCACTGCGATATCTTTTTTTTAAACTATTTTGAATTTTATGACTGAACATTAGCTATATTTTTTGTTATATTTTTTAACCACCATCAGCGCGATCACATTAAAAATTAAAGTCATCACAAACAAAACCAGACCCAACGCAAAAGCTGCTAGAGTTTTTGGGCTTTCAGCATCTTGATCACCAACTAATAAAGTTACAATTTGCGCTGTTGCAGTTGTGACTGAATCGAGAGGATTGAAAGTTAATTTTGCCACTAATCCTGCGGCCATCACCACAATCATTGTTTCACCAACCGCACGAGAGAACGCCAATAAAACTGCACTGATAATGCTTGGAAAAGCCGAAACCAAAACAACTTTTCTGATAGTCTCTGACTTAGTGCTACCCATTGCCAAAGCCGCGTCTTTCAACGCGATTGGCACAGCGTTAATTGCATCATCAGAAAGCGAAAGAATAAACGGAATAATCATCACACCCATCACCAAACCAGCAGATAAAGCGCTTTCAGAAGCAACTTCAACTCCAAAACTTCCAAAAGAATTCTTCAAAAACGGCGCCACCATTGCCACCGCGAAATATCCATAAACAACTGTGGGCACGCCAGCTAAAATTTCTAACACTGGTTTTAAAATATTTCTAGTTGTTGATTTGGCATATTCCGCCAAATAAATTGCCCCCATCAAACCCAAAGGAACCGCAACCGCTAAAGCCACAAAAGTAATCAGCAGAGTTCCCATAAAAACTGGCACAATTCCAAACGAACTATTTGACAAACCTTGCTCAGCATGAACTGCAATTTGTGGATTCCAAGAAAGTCCGAACAAAAATTGGATTGGGCTGACAATTTTAAAAAACTTGATTGCCTCGAACAGAATTGAAGCGGTGATTAAAAAAGTAATAATAATACCAAAGGAAGTTGATAGGATTAGAAAAAATTTAGTAATTTGTTCTAAATGTTTTTTGGCGTTAAAAGTTTTTTTGAAAAGAAAGATAGTTAAGCACGAACAAACAACCAAAAAAGCCAATAACAAAGCGGTTTTTTGCAATAACTCTAAATTAGAAAACAAAGATAAAATCACCACCAAAAACACAATAGCCCAAACCACAAAACAATATAAATAGTGGCTTTTTAAAGAGTGAGAATATTTATTTTCTTCCGTTTTATGATTAATATTTTGCTTAATAACTAAAATTCTTTGTTTTAAAAAGAAAAAGTTAATGATAATTATAAGAGCAGCAATGAGAAGGAATAACATTTTGATTTCAAATTATTATATATGAAGCACATCCGCCTTTTGATCGAATCGCCGCTCATTAAACCTAACTCTATAATAGAAATCAACGACAATGATTTTAATTATTTGGTCAATGTGATGCGCAAAAAAATTGGTGAGGAGTTACTGGTTTTTAATGGCGTTGACGGACAGTGGTTGGCTCAAATTATTGAGGTGAACAAAAAGAACTGTTTGCTAAAAATTATTTCACAAAACAAAACCCAATATACTCCACCAAAAATCACTCTTGCTTTTGCGCCAGTGAAAAATATTCGCATTGACTTTATCGCCTCTAAAGCAACTGAGCTTGGCATCACTAAATTTCAGCCAATTTTGACCCAACACACTATTGTTGATAAAGTGAATTTAGAACGCTTTAAAGCTAATATTAAAGAGGCGGCAGAGCAATGTGAGCGGTTAGATTTGCCAGCAATTTTTGAACCAATTAAGCTGAATAACTTTCTAAAAAAACTAAAAGAAAATCAGATTTTAATTTTGTGTGATGAGTCCGGAAACGGTAAAAAAGCTAGCGAGGTTTTGCCAAAAATTCAAACTTCCAACCAATCAGAAATTATAATTCTTATTGGTCCTGAAGGTGGATTTTCTAAAACAGAATTTGAACAATTGGATCAAACTGATAATCTGCACAAAATCACTCTTGGTCCTAGAATTTTAAGAGCCGACACCGCCATAATTGCCGCTATAACTTTAGTTCAAGAATTTTTAGGGGATTTTGATTTGAAACCTAATTTCAAAATATAAGCATAAAAAAGTCATCCAAATTAAACTTCTCTTTAGGGTTTGGCGAGTGCAGAGTTTTTGATTTAGAGTGGAGTTATGATGGGGCTGAGTCCCAAAAACTCACGATAGAGTTTTTAAAGTCAATCACTTTTTCTGTGGGCAGAACACTGGAAACAATTTTACGAATTTACAGAGTGTCAGATTAAATTCAAACTATGACGAGATTAAAGAATTTTTTTCATCAACAATAACAACCTTCGGTTTGAAGCCTTGAGCTTCTTTCTCATTCAAACCACAATAAGCAATAATAATTACCAAGTCACCCTTATAAACCAATCTTGCCGCCGCACCATTAACCTTAATTGCACCACCTCCCCTTGTCGCAGGAATTGCATAAGTTGTGAATCTCTCACCATTATTAATATCTAAAACATCAACCTTTTCATAAGGCAAAATTCCTGATGCATCAAGCAAATCTTCATCTATTGAAATCGAGCCTTCATAATTTAAATCCGCTTCAGTAATAGTTGCGCGGTGAATTTTGGCTTTCATTAATGTTAAGTTCATAAACTATAATTTGGTATAATTGTTAAGTGTTCAGCAAAAAAGGATTGGCAAATTCAATTAATTTTTTAGCCACTAGATGTTGAATTTTAGCTAATTTATGATAGTTTTTACTATAACGAGAAAAATTTTGATTAGGTTTTTGTTTCATAAATTTAATTTATTATTGATTTTAAATATTGATTTTAAATAAATAATGCAGTAGCATTCTCGGCCAATAACAGGTCTAAATCTATTTAAGATAATTAAAATTCACCTTCATATT
>CAMDOL010000049.1 GCA_945903615.1 Rickettsia typhi
TTTGATAATCAGAAAACTGAAAATATAATTAAAATTAATTTACTAAACAAATTCACCTCCTTTGGAATGCCAGAATCCTGGCCAATTTATGGTTAGATTTGGGAAGATGAAGGGGGTTTGGAGTTTTGATTTAGTTGTGCAACAAAGCCTAAATAATGATGAAAAACCTCAATCAAACACAAATTATTTATTACTCTCTACTCGCTTTTCCTTTAGCTTTTTTGGCAATGCCAATTTACATTTATTTGCCAAATTTTTATGTAAATAATTTTACAATTTCTTTGCAATCAATTGCTTTAGTGCTTTTAATCAGCCGTGCTTTTGACGCTTTGTTAGATCCATTTTTAGGAATTTTTAGTGATAAATATCCTCGGCTAAAAAGAAAAATCGTGGCATTTTTGGCGCCGATTTTGGGAATCTCTTTCATATTTTTGTTTCATCCTCTTGACTCCTTCAATCTGTCTTGGTGGCTTTTTATTAGTCTTTTTATCACCTATTTTTTCTTCAGTCTCATTCAAATCAATTATCAATCTTTAGCGGTTAATTTTTCTAATGATTATAATTTAAAAACTAAAATTATTGCTATTCGTGAATCAGTTGGAGTTGTGGGGATTATTTTTGCTTCAACCACTCCGGCATTGCTTTTTTTATATTTTACAGAAGTAAAAAGTTTTTTAATTGTTGGAGTTTTTTATTTTCTTCTCATCAGTTTTTTGGCAATAATTTTTTATTTTAAATCGCCAAATTCTTTAAATTTAAGCACCACAACTACAGAAAAAATTAATTTTTCTTTTCTTAAAAACCGTCAGCTCAGATATATCTTTACAATTTTTTTCTTCAACTCCTTAACCTTTGGTATTACGGCTTCTTTAATGCTCTTTTTCGTTGAAATTGTTTTAAACGCCAAAAATTTTACCAGCTTATTTTTATTGTTATATTTTGGCGGCTTGCTACTGGGGATTCCTTTTTGGGCAAAATTATCTGAAAAATTAAAAAGCAAAGAACAAGCTTGGAAAATCGCTATGATTTTAATTGTAGTGATTTTTGCATTTTGTGGATTTTTAAAATCAGGAGATATTGTCTTTTATGCCATAATTTGCCTAGCTTCAGGCTTTTGCTTTGCGGCTGATTATTGTTTATCTTATTCAATTTTAACTGATGTAATTCAAAACCAAAATTTAACCAAATCAACCAGCGCAATTTTTGGCACCATTAATTTTATTATCAAATTTTGCTTTGCTTTGGCTTCTGGAGTTCTATTGTTTGGTTTGGGAAAAGTGCAGGAAAATGCTATCGATTTACAAATTAATTTTTTATTAACTTCTTATTGCCTAATTCCTTGTTTTTGCAAGGTTTTAACTTATTTTTATCTTAACAAATTTCAAAAATTATATGTCTAAAAATAAAAATTTATTCCTTAAAATACTAACCTTAATCGCAATTTCTATGTCAATATTTTCCTGTAAATCAATCACTCCACAAGACTATGCTCAAAATAAACCAAAGCTTGATATTAGAAAATATCTCAGCGGCAATGTGAAGGCTTGGGGAATTTTAGAAGATCGTTCTGGCAAAATAACTCGCCGCTTCACTGTCGATATGATTGGCACTTGGAATGGCAACAAAGGAACTTTGGATGAAAAATTTATTTTTGATGATGGCGAAAAAAGCGCGCGAGTTTGGCATATTGAAGTTAAAGATGATAACAATTTTGAAGCCAGCGCCGCCGATGTTGTTGGCAAAGCAATTGGCAAACAATATGGCAATGTCATTCAAATGGCTTATACGCTTGACCTAGAGGTTGCTAAAGGCAAAAGATATAATGTGGTTTTGGATGATTGGATGTATTTGCTTGATGAAAAAACTCTGGTTAATAAATCTGAAATCAAAAAATTTGGCATCACTTTTGGCAAATTAACAATATTTTTCAAGAAAGATTAATGGCTGATTATAAAGATAAAAACATTTGGATAATTGGCGCCAGCTTTGGGATTGGCGAAGAGCTTTATCGTCAACTAAATCAAGCTGGAGCCAACCTAATTATTTCGGCGCGTGATTTAAAAAAATTGCAGGAAATAATTATTGAAAATAAAAATCATTTAGCCCTGCCAATGGATGTTACTGACGAAAGCTCAGTAAATTCGGCCGTAGAAAAATTAACTCAAAGTTTTTCAAAAATTGATTTAATAATTTTTTGTGCCGGCATTTATCAACCAATGAATATTGATAATTTTGATTTAAAAAAAGCTAAAGAAATTAGCAAAACCAATTATGTGGGAATGCTGAATTTGCTGGCAGCTTTTTTGCCGATGATTAAACAAAAAAAGCTCATTCATTTAGCAATAATCTCTTCAGTTGCCAGCTATTTTGGAATGAACAATTCATTAAGCTATGGCGCCAGCAAGGCAGCATTGTCTAATTTGGCGATGAGTTTGTATTTAGAATTAAAAAAATATGACATCAAAGTGCAATTAATCAATCCCGGATTTGTGAAAACCAGATTGACTGATCAAAATAATTTCAAAATGCCCTTGATGATTACAGCAAAAAAGGCAGCACAGATAATAATTAAGGAATTGCCAAGTAATAAATTTGAGATTTTCTTTCCAAAAATTTTTGTCTGGATAATGAAAATAATTGGGCTTTTGCCTTATAAAATCCAATTGAAAGTTTTATCGCAAGTTAAGTAAATCGCTGTTGCAAGAAAGGTTTTATTGTTGAAAATCAGCAACTTTTAAAAAACCAATCTTGAAATAATGGATTATAAGGTAAAATTACAAAACATCATTCGCAGCACAAACATTAATGGCATCAATGATGATTCAATTGGTCTGGTTTTGACTAAGATGATTCAAAACTCCACTAAACAACAGTTTCTTCACATAGCTTTAAATGATAAAGAAGCTGATATTTTACAAAAACAAGTTGAGTTTTTCGCTTTCGATTCAATCAAAAATGATCAGCTAGAAATTTTATCTTTTTCGTCTTGGGATTGCCTGCCTTATGATCGAGTTTCGCCAAAACCAAACATTATTGCGACACGAATTAACTGTCTTCATAAATTATCCAAAAATAAATCCAACAAAAAAACCCTCATTATAAGCACAATCAAGGCGGTTCTACAAAAAACCGTTCCCTTATCGTTAATCAAAAATTTAGGTTTCAAAATTGAAGTTGGTGACGAAGTTTCAATTGATCTTTTGGCTCAATCTTTGATTGATAATGGTTTTAGCCGGCAATCAATTGCCAGTGGAATTTCTGAATTCGCCATTCGTGGCAACATCGTTGATATAATTACCGCTAACAATCAAATCGCTGATGATCTTATTGGTTATCGTTTGGATTTTTTTGGCGATTATGTTGAAGGAATCAAAGTTTTTGATCCACTCACTCAAATAACTTCCAACAAAATTAATAAGGTCAATCTTTTGCCCACGGCGGAAGTTAATTTAAGCGCCAAATCAATCAGTAATTTTCGAAATAATTATCGCGCACTTTTTGGTGTTCCGCACGAAGATATGATGTATAATGCAGTTTGCGAAGGAAGAAGCTACGCAGGTTTGGAGCATTTTATGTCGCTATTTTACGAACAACCTTTGAGTAATATTTTTGAATATTTAAGCCATCCACAAATTTCATTTTCTAATTCAATTGTTGCAGCAAAAAATGAAAGATTAAAAATTATTACTGAATATTATCAAGCGCGCGTTGAGAGTGTTAAAGAAAGCAAAACTTCTGGCGCGATTTATAACCCACTTCCAGTTGAGCACTTATATTTGAGTGGCGAAGAATTTGAAAATGAGTTGAATAAAAATTTAATCATCAATTTTTCAATATCCAAAGAAATTTGCATTGATACCGGAAGAATAATCGACCTTCAAATCAAGCCAATTCCTGATTTTGCTCTTGCTTCTAGAGCCAACAAGATCAACACTTTTGAGCTTTTCAAAAACTTTCTTCAAGCTGAATTTAAAGATCACAGGATTATTCTTTTTTGCTTTTCGCTTGGGTCGTTGGAACGCTTAAGAAAAATTTTATTGGATCACGACATTAACAGCAAAATTATTGAAAACGCCGCAGATAAATTAGCCAAAAATCAAATTGGACTCAGTGTTTTGCCAATTAGCAATGGTTTTTATACTAGTGATTTGATGATGATTGGCGAATCTTCATTGCTTGGTGAAAAAGTTGGTCGTCAATCTTCAAAAAAATCTGCCGAACGCATTTTATCAGAAGGAATTACTTTGCAAATTGGTGAGCTTGTTGTTCATCGCTATCATGGAATTGGCAAGTTTGACGGGCTTCATAATATCGAAACTGTTGGCATAAAAAATGATTTCTTAAAAATTCTTTATTTTGGCAGCGATGTATTATTTGTGCCGGTTGAAGACATAAATTTAATCACGCGTTATGGCAGTGAAAACGCACTAATTGAGCTAGATAAATTAAGCAATAACAGCTGGCAAAATCGTCGCGAGAAAGTTCGCAAAAAAATTAAAATTGCCGCTGAAGAGTTGATAAAAATTGCCGCTGAAAGACAGATTCGCAAAGCACCAATATTGATTCCGCCTTTGATGGAATATGAAGAGTTCAAAGCCAGATTTGGTTTTGAAGAAACTGTCGATCAATTAAAAGCAATTTGTGAAGTTGAAGAAGATTTGCAGAAAGGTTCGCCGATGGATCGTTTAGTTTGCGGCGATGTTGGTTTTGGAAAAACTGAAGTAGCCATCAGAGCAGCTTTTATCGCCGCCGCTAATGAAACTGGCAAATATCAAGTCGCAATCATAACACCAACAACCCTGCTCTGCCGCCAACATTATCATAATTTTATTAATCGCTTTAAAGATACTGATATCAAAGTTGCGCAGCTTTCACGAATGGTTTCAACTGGTGAAGCTAAAAAAATTAAACAGGATTTAACAGACGGCAAAATTGATATAGTCATTGGCACACATGCGTTGCTTAACAAAAATATCAAATTCAAAAAACTTGGTTTGATGATTGTTGACGAAGAACAGCATTTTGGAGTCATTCAAAAAGAACGCTTAAAAGAATTGCGCAGCGAAGTTCATATTTTAACTCTTTCGGCAACACCAATTCCACGCACTTTACAAATGTCTTTGAGCGGAGTGAAAGAACTCAGCATTATCGCCACTGCTCCAGTTGATCGTATGGCAGTAAGAAATTATGTAATGCCTTACGATTCAGTTATTGTGCGCGAAGCAATTTTGCGTGAACACCAGCGCGGTGGCAGAATATTTTTTGTCGTACCCCGCATTCAAGATCTAAACCAACTTCATGATAAATTAGCTCGCCAAATTCCCGAAGTAAAAATTGAAGTTGCTCACGGACAAATGTCTCCCGATGCTTTGGATAAAATTATGAATGATTTTTATGATGGCAAATTTGATGTTTTACTTTCAACAACAATCATTGAATCTGGTATCGATATTTCCGCCGCAAATACAATGATCATTTATAAATCCGAGCATTTTGGTTTAGCGCAACTTTATCAACTTCGTGGTCGAGTTGGTCGCGGCAAGCTTCGCGGCTATTGTTATTTTACTACTAAAGTTAATCAGATTAGCGAAATTGCGAAAAGAAAATTAGCGGTAATTCAAAGTTTAGATACTCTTGGAGCTGGATTTTCCATTGCTTCACATGATATGGATATTCGTGGCAGTGGAAATATTTTGGGTGACGAACAATCTGGACACATTCGCGAAACTGGCGCCGAGCTTTACCAATCAATGCTTTTGGAAGCGATTAAGCAATTAAAATCTGGCGCTAAACTTAATCACAATAAAATTGAAGAATTTATCGAAGAGGATTATTCCATTCAAATTAAACTTAGAATTTCATTATTAATTCCTGAAACTTATATTGAGGATTTATCAACTCGAATGCAATTTTATAAGCGAATTGCTAATATCGAAAGCAAAGAACAGCAAGAGCAAATCAGCATTGAAATCATTGATCGCTTCGGAAAATTACCAGTTGAAATTGAAAATCTTTTGCAAGTTGCTTATTTAAAAAATCTTTGTAGAAAAGCTAACATTGAAAAATTGGAAAACAACTCACAAGGAATTTTGATTAGCTTTAGAAATAATCATTTTGTTAATAGCGAAAAACTCTTAGAGCTAGTTTTTTCCAGCAAAAATCATATCAAATTACAAGGTAATAAAGTTTTATTTTTAACAATTAGCAAATCGGATAATGAAAAATTGCACAATGCTTTAAATGCAATTACTAAAATTAATAACTTGTTATGAAAATATCAGCGGAAGAGTTGGAACGAATAAAAGAATTACACAAAGGAAAAGATCTGCAAGAAATTCTTAAAGAGGGAAAAAATAAAAAAGATGATGAAGATGGTTTTGCAGATGCCCAAAGCGATGCCCAAAGCGATGAAATTTCTACTCAAAAAATCCTCAGAAATATCAATTTTTAGTTGTTCAGAGGTTCCTTAATAAAAACTGGACTCCTTAGCCCTCGAGGTAAAAAAGGTAAAAAACACCATATGAGACAAGTTGATCTTGGAAAAGCCGCAGAACAAGATCACAATGTTAAACCAGTTGGCTTTGTAGAAAAAATTAGTAAATTGAGAGAGGATCGCAGGCACATCCAAAATGATGGGCATGTTTTATAAATACCACACATTATGCAAATAAGGCACTTGTAAAATAAGGAATAATTGCTTTAATAGGACTTACGCAAAACTTACCTTTTACTGCCAAATTTGCGTTATTTAATTTTTTAAAATATTCAGCCATTCACATTTTAATCAATGGAAAAATTCACCATTTTACAATCCAAAGCTGCACCAATGCCACTTGTCAATATCGATACCGATATGATAATTCCTAAACAATTTCTTAAAACCATTAAAAGAACTGGACTTGGCAAAAACCTCTTCCACGAAATGCGTTACGATTTAACCGAAAATGAAATCGCTGATTTTATTTTAAACCAAACTGCTTACAGAAATTCTCACATCATTATCGCCGGCAATAATTTTGGCTGCGGATCTAGCCGCGAACACGCTCCTTGGGCATTGTTTGATTTTGGAATTAAATGCATAATTGCCCCATCTTTTGCTGATATTTTTTATAATAACTGTTTCAAAAATGGCATTTTGCCAGTTGTTTTAGAGAGTGATCAAGTTGATGAGCTAATGGAATTTGCTCGTGATTCAACAAATCATTTTAATATTGATTTACCTAAACAAGAAATCGCAGCGGGAAATAAAATTTACACATTTAATATTGATGGATTCAGAAAAAACTGCTTGATTGAAGGCTTGGATGACATTGGTTTAACTTTAAAAAAAGAAACTCAAATCAATCTTTTTGAAGCGCAAAACCAGCAAAAATTATCGTGGCTATATTAGTATTTAGTCTTAGTCAAATTCAATCGACTAATGACTAAAATTTTAACCTTAAAAAATTTTATAAAATGACAATATTACAAGGAAAAAAAGGTTTGATTATGGGAGTTGCCAATAATCGTTCAATTGCTTGGGGCATTGCACAAGAGGCAAAAAAATATGGTGCTGATTTAGCATTTACCTATCAAGGTGAAGCTTTACAAAAAAGAGTTGAGCCTTTAGCTGCTTCACTTGGTTCTAATATTGTTTTGCCTTGCGATGTCACTGATCAAAATTCAATTGATGCAGTTTTTGCTGAGTTAGAAAAAAAATGGGGCAAATTAGATTTTATTGTTCATGCCATCGCCTATTCTGATAAAGAAGAATTGCGCGGCAGATTCATTGATACTACTCCTGGAAATTTTGTTAATACAATGAATATTTCTTGCTATTCTTTAGTTGCAGTTTGTAAATCTGGCGAAGAGTTGATGAAAAAAGCTGGCGGCGGATCAGTGATCACTCTGAGCTATTATGGCGCTGAAAAAGTAGTTCCTCATTACAATGTTATGGGCGTTGCCAAAGCTGCTTTGGAAGCCAGCGTTAGATATTTGGCTGCAGATTGTGGCAAAGATAAAATTCGCGTTAACGCTATCTCTGCAGGACCAGTTAAAACTTTGGCTGCAAGTGGCATTGGTGATTTTAGATATATTTTTAAATGGAACGAGTGGAACTCACCTTTAAAAAGAAATATTGATTTAGAAGATGTTGGTGGTGCTGGTGTATTTTTGCTTAGTGAGCTTGGAAGCGGCGTAACTGGTGAAGTTCTCCATGTTGATGCTGGTTATCATGTTGTGGGTATGAAGGCAATTGACGCTCCAGATATTGCTTTAGTGAAAGAAGAATAAAAAAAATAATGATCAATGGTTAATGATTTACCATTGATCATTAATCATTAAACACAATGCTTAGCTCCCCTTACTTAATTATCATCTCCTCTCCCTCCGGCGCTGGCAAATCAACGTTGTGCAAGATGCTGGTTGAAAGACGCCACAATATTAAATTATCAATCTCAGCAACCACCAGAAAACCAAGACAATCAGAAATTGATGGGCAACATTATTTTTTTATCTCAAGAGAGAAATTTGCCAAGATGTTAACAAATGATCAGTTCCTTGAATATGCGCAAGTTTTTGATAATCAATACGGAACTCCCAAAAAAGAAGTTGATAGACATTTAAAAAATAACAACTCAGTTTTGTTTGATATTGACTGGCAAGGCGCTAGACAAATATTTAATCAATTTGATAAAAAACAAGTAGTTAGTTTTTTTATCCTCCCACCATCAATGGAAGAATTGCACAGCAGATTACAAACTAGAGCTGAAGATAGCGAAGAAGTGGTTTTAAAAAGAATGCAGAAAGCCAAAGATGAAATGAGCCACTTTAATGAATATGATCATGTGCTGATTAATAAAAATTTAGAAGAGACCTATCAAAAAATTATTGATTTAATTTACTCTCCCAAAAATTTAAATCCAACAAGCAAAGAGGAGATGGCCTCTTTTGTTAAAAAACTTCTAAAATAAAATCAATGATATCTTTATCCCATTATTTTCAGCTTGCTTTGGATTACTTGGTTTTCCTGATCGACAACATTGGCTATGGAGGAATTTTTATTGGAATGTTTTTGGAAAGCACCTTCATTCCAATTCCTAGTGAAATTATAATGATCCCCGTTGGTATCGCCGCCGCCTATGGAAAATTTAATCTTCATTTGGCAATTTTTGTTGGAGTGGTTGGAAATCTTCTCGGAGCAATATTTAATTACTACATCGCTATCCATTATGGTCGACCAATTTTAGATAAAATTGGTAAATATTTCTTTATCAAAAAAGCAACTATTTTAAGCATTGAGAAATTTTTTGCGAAGCACGGTTCTTTTTCAACTTTTACCGGCAGATTAATTCCGGGGGTTCGCCACTACATCTCTCTTCCAGCTGGCATTGCCAGAATGCATTTTGGCAAATTCTGTTTTTATACCACAGCAGGATCAGCTTTGTGGGTAACAATTCTAACTTATATGGGCTATTTAATCGGCGAGAATAAAGAACTTATCAAAGAATATTTGCACATCGCCATCCTCATTTGCATCTCCATTTGTCTAACTATAACCCTATTCTACACTTGGTTCACAAAATCTAGAAAAATCTAGTATTCATAGCAATAAAATTACCTTAACTTAACAACTTAATGTATAACAATCTTATGAAAACCCTTAAAATTTTCAACCATCAATTAGTTGATGGAAAAATACCACAAGATTTACTAACCAATGACATTACCGAGCTAGATCTTTTTGGGTGCACAAATCTAAAATTCTTACCAGAAGAGCTGCCAAGTAGCCTTACTGAGATAGATTTGAGAGGGTGTAGAAACCTTAAATATACCCCTCAATCAATGGCTAGATTAAATGCGCTACTAAATGCTGGCTGTTCTGTGGAATATCCGCAGCATTTTGGGAGACATATGAAAGACGCCGCCACAAACACTTTAGATGAGGCAATTAAAAAATATACACAAAGCAATACAGATGTAGCACCACCAAAAAACATAAATACATTATTAGGGCGCTATCTTACAGAGGACATTTATTCCCGCTATCCCAATGATTCCCTCTCTCACTCTCAAAAGAAATTTTTTAAAGATATTGCCAAATCTGTAATGCCAATATTAAAAGTTTTTACCGAAAATCCAAACCACCTAGAATGGGCAGAGGAAATTGCAGGACATTATTTACAGGGATGCGTTAATCAGCCAGTTGT
>CAMDOL010000050.1 GCA_945903615.1 Rickettsia typhi
GATATTTCTGAGGATTTTTTGAGTAGAAATTTCATTACTTTTTGGTGGAATATTTCCATATTTCACCAAAAATAATGGAATTTATGCCAAAAAAGACCAGAAAGATCAATTTTTCTAAAACATTGTTTTAGTTGTTCAGGGGTTCCTTAAATCAATAAAATTTTTAATCAATTGATGACCATACTCAGAAGCGATAGATTCAGGGTGAAACTGCACGCCGTGAATATTATATTTTTTGTGAGCAACGCCCATGATAATGCCGTCTTGAGTTTGGGCAGTAATTTCTAGATCACTCGGGCAAGTTTCTTTTTCAATGGTTAGTGAGTGATAACGGGTGGCTTTGAAAGGGGATGGAATATTTTTAAAAATACTACCTTTGGCGCCGGTGCCTGAGTGAAAACCTGAGTGAAGGGTGCCTGAGTGAAAACCTGAGTGAAAACCTGAGTGAAAACCTGAGTGAAAAATTTCACTGACTTTGCCATGCATTGGATAGGTTTTTACAACCTTACCACCAAAGGCTTGACCAATGGCTTGGTGACCCAAACAAACTCCCAAAATTGGATATTCTTCTTTTAATTCTTCAATCACTTGCAAACAAATTCCCGCCTCATCTGGTGAGCAAGGCCCTGGCGACAAAACAATCGCTTTGGGATTTAAGGTTTTAATTTCAGCAATTGAAATTTGGTTATTTCTTTTCACCAAAACATTATCTGCACCAGCTTGAATGATATAGTGGTAAAGGTTGTAGGTGAAGCTGTCGTAATTATCGATGAGCAGAATCATAAATTATCTAATCCTTGTTTGAGTAACTGAGAAAGAATCAACAAAATCGTATACTTTTAACTTATCAACTTCCAAAGTGCATTTGGAAATTCTCTCATCTTGCATAATCAAATCCAAAATTTGACTAACCATTTTTTCAATCAGACGACAACGATTATTGACAACATAATCACGGATTTGGTTAGTTATGTGATCGTAATCAATAGTGTCTTCAATATTATCAGTGACAACAGCATTTTTGCAATCACTCTCAATTTCAACATTGAACAACAAAGTTCTTTGATAATTTTCTTCCCATTTATAGACACCTAAAATTGTATCTATTCGTAAATTTTTTATTTTGACAATCATTAATTAGGTTTATTTGGAGACATTGGAGAAGAAGGTACCGAGCCGTTATAATTTGGAACCATCGGATTGCTAGAATTGACTCTAGTGTTAGTATTCACCTTGCCACTTTTGAATAAATTGCTGTTATAAACACAAACAATTTCACTGCCATTTCTTAAAGTGAATTGCGACCCAACTCTTTCAGCAACGATATAATCGCCCGCCACTCTGAAGTTTAATAAAGATTCAAAACCCTCAGAATCAACCGCAAAAATTGCTGGCAATTCTGCACTTTTTTTAGCAAATTGGAAATAGGTGAACTCACCATTATCAAATACTTTTAGCGGCGCAATTCTTGGTTCGCCAGTATATTCGTAATTAAAATTATAAATACTTAAATTTCTCATATCCGGCTCATCTGATGGCTGAGTTTTGGGAAATTCCAAAATATTTTTATCGGTATCATCCGGATAAACAAACTTTACCGCAAATATCAAATTCTCGTCATCTGGGCCAGTTGGGGTTCGGGCAATTAACTCAAAATTATAAACTCTGCCAAGGCTGGTTTTAACGGTCATATTAGTGTTGGCGTTATCACCAACTGGTTTTAGGTAAAGACGATTTTTGCTATCAGAAATTTTCCAGAGCCAAGCATCGGAATTTCCAATTGCCACTTCGGTTATTTCTTCAGATGAAGTATTGACCGCAGGAGCCACAGCTGGATCAGTCACCGCATTATCAGTGGGCTTTTTTATTGCTGAACCTTGAAACTCAAGGAAGCCATGATAGTTATAATTACCCACATAACGATAAACATCATAAGGATTATAAATAAACATCCGGAACTTTTTTTCTTTTCCTAAATAGCGAGGCATTTGTGAAGCCTCTACCGAAGATAGCGCCTGAACCGTCACAGTAAAAAATAATAGAATAATTAGGGCTAATTTTTTCATTTTATTTTATAAACTTTATAGGAAATAACGGTGAAGTCTAAATTTAAATCTGAACTTTTTTTGGAATTAACACCAGAAAATTTAAAATTAATCTTAACTAAATATTGCTTAGTTGAAGTGGTAATGGAATTAATTTTAGTAGTAACGGTATATTTAATATTAGCATTACTGGGCAAATCACTAGCAACAAAATATCTTGCTGTGTCAATCAGAGTATCAGTTTTGGTTTGTAAAAATTCAACCGACTTAACATCAACCAATCTTTGAAAATCTCGACCAAAATAAGTAATTGGGCTATCAGGATTATTCTTACTTAGAAAAGCTTGAAAGTCTCTATATTCCTGTATTGATGAATTATTTTTTATATAATTCATCTGATTATTCAAAGCTTCAATATTGGTCTTTCTAAAATCATAGCCTTCTCGTTTTTTGATATATTCTGTGAGTAAATATTTACTAACTGCCTCATCAATATTTTTTAGTTCAGCTGAATCTCTGAGTGGCGTAATGACTGAAAAATAAAGTGATTGATCTTTGGGGCGAATTATCACCGCAACTTCTTGTTTTATTGGTAAAGAATTTAAAATTGTCATCACCAAAACATAGGTCACAAACCCAGAAATAATAGTGATAAAGAACAGCATCGTTCTTTCGCAAACTGGTTGCACATAACGAAAAATATACCAATCCCTAGCATCTTTAAAATAACTTCCATCCCTAACCAATGACTTCACAAAATCATTATATTCTTGTTGTTCTGGGGTCAAATCGCTCATCAATTTATTTTATTAGTGATTATTTTATCCATTTTTTCGACCGCTTTTTCTAGAACTTTAATGTCAACACCCCTAAAAACTAAAGAAGTTCCTCCATCAAATGGATAGCTACCCATTGAAACATTGGCAAATTCTTTTTGTAAATCAGTTAAATCTTTAGCGATGATACTCTCGGTTAAACTAGTTCTGATTTCCTTGGAAATAATTTTATCACCCCTAACCAAATTTTTAGACGCCGCAAAAAACATCGCTTGCATAATCTTGGGCACACCCGCCATCACAATAACATTTTCAATGATAAAACCAGGAGCTGAACTTACCGGATTGTCCAAAAGTCTTGCCTGACTTGGCACAAAAGCCATTTTCAATCTTGCTTCATTAACATTTTCAGCACCATAATAACCAATCAAAATTTGCTCAGCTTCTTTATTTTTTATTAAATCATCACCAAAAGCTTTGGCAATCGCAGCAGAAGTTATGTCGTCGTGAGTTGGGCCAATTCCACCAGAAGTAAAAACATAATGAAATTTTTTGCGAAGATTATTAACCGCCGCGATAATTTCCGATTCATCATCAGGAACAACCCGAACTTCTTTTAAATTAATTCCCATCGCAGTTAATTCTTGCGCCAAGAAATTTAAGTTCTTATCCGCGGTTCGGCCTGACAAAACTTCATCACCAATAATTATAAAAGCAGCATTGACAATCATAAATTAAGTATTTGTATTTATAGGATTTGACGAAGTATTTTGGTGAGAGGATTAGTAAAAAATAAAAAACATATGAACATATTTTATTTATTTTTTGCAAATCATATCGCCAAAAGACGAAGTCAAATTGGTGCATCCGAGAGGATTTGAACCTCCAACCTTCGCCTTCGGAGGGCAATACTCTATCCAGTTGAGCTACGGATGCCTGTTTTAAAAACGTTTCGTCGCTTTTCTCACTAACGCTCGAAGACGACTCACGCCTGGGCGAGCGGCAAAGCCTTCGCCCGTTATAAGCTAAAAATGCTGTTCGCATTTTTCCAGCATTTTTAGAGGTGAACTTTAAGGATTAAGTAGTAAGTTTTAATTGATTTTGCTAGCAATTACAACTCATCACTAATCACTAATTTCTTCCACTCCTTCAACTTCTGGAATATAATGCTTAAGCATATTTTCAATTCCACTTTTCAGAGTGATAGTTGAGCTTGGGCAGCCAGAACAAGAGCCTTTTAATTCTAGTTTGACAATTCCATCTTCGAAGCCACGATAAATGATATCGCCACCGTCCATTGCGACTGCGGGACGCACTTTGATCTCGATTAGTTCTTTGATTTGTTTAACAATTTCACTGTCCTCTTCATTATTTTCTAGAGCTTTTTCTTGCAATAAAGCTGGCTTTCCTGACAAACAAAAATCCATTATTGTTGCCAAAATTTCAGTCTTAATATCTTGCCAATTTTTTGTCTCACTTTTGGTAATAGTGACAAAGTCTTTACCTAAAAAAACAGCGTCAACTCCTGTGATTAAAAACAATTGTTCAGCTAAAATTGATTTACCAACAGCTGCAGAAGAATTTTTAAATTCACTTGGATTATTTCCAGCGATCTCAACATCTTCAGGAATAAATTTTAAAGTAGCGGGATTTGGTGTATTTTCTGTTTGGATAAACATATTTCTTTGATATAAAATTGTTAATGACGACAATATAAAACATACAAGAAATTTATCAATTAATAACCTATAATTGATTGATTATTAATTTTTGAATGCGAATATTTTGAGCATCATAATTAATTTCATTAAATCATAGTAAAAAATGAAGAAGCAACAGGGCACAATTTCAATATTGGAAACCATTCGCAACAAAATGCGCAAGATTGAAAAAAACAATAATCCAGAAATTAAAAACCCGTCAGAGGAGCATGATGATTTTGAATATCTTGACGACTCCTCTAAAAATATAATCGATTCTAAGCAAAACCCCAAAGATAAAAATAAAAATTCCGCGATAGAAGCGCAGTCGCAAACAGATGATGATTTTGATTTTTTAAGCAACGATGAAGATGATGATAAAACCAACATAAAAGAGCCATTAGCAGCCAATCCTAACGCTGAAAATCAAGAAGCAACTCCAACAGCACAAACCAGCAACGATGATCTTGATTTAGAGATAGAATCAGAAACTGCAACAGATGAAATATTGGATCTAGACACATCAGAGGAAGAGGGTGAATTAGAAGTTGATGACGAATCAACTGCAGATGAAAATAACAATGATCTGTATATAGAGACGCCAGAGGAAACAAACGATCTTGACCTAGAAACTGAAACAGAAAAACCTCAAAGCGAGATTGAAGATCAGAACAATGATTTAGATTTAGAAACTGAATCAGAAGAATCAGAAGAGGCTTATGACTCGCAAGAGTCTGCACAAGAAGAAGTAAAGCAAGAAATTCCTCAAGTTGCGGATGTGGAAGAGCAAAAAATTGAACCAATCAATGAAATGAAGATTGATGAAATTGATGATTTAGAAGATTTGGAGGATTTAGAAGATATGGAAGATGATCTCGCAAACTCTCCATCAACAGAACCAGAAACCGATGATGATCTAGATATTGACTTAGAAGAACAAATTAACTCTGTCGATGTTGATGAGGAAGCGATAGACAGCATTCCCAGAGAAACTCTCAATGTGCCACTTGAAAATGCCAAACTAATTCCCGAAATGGTAATTCCCGAAATGGTAATTCCAGAAATGGCAATTACCGAGCAAATTCCTCACACAACCCAAAATATAACTAACAATATCAACAATAGCACTAATATGATCTCAGACAGCGTTGCCAAAAAAACTACTGATTCAATCAAAGAACTGATTCAATCTATCCCTAAAAAACAACAATTTCTCCAAAACCCAGCCCCAATCTTTAGATCTGGTGAAACCATTGAAGATATGATCTCGGCAATGCTTGCACCAAAATTAGAGCAATGGATGGAAGAAAACTTGCCTTCCATTGTCGAAAGAATTGTTCGTGATGAAATTAAAAAACTGATTCCGCACGACGAGTAGATGGTGCCTTGAAAAAATTAGAATTTTTTGTGAAATTTGCAGGAAGGGTAATTTTTTAAAACTTTAGCCTGCCTAGATGTGGTTGAGTTTTAAAAAATTTCTCTGACGCCACAAATCTTTGATTTGCAACTACTTCAACTAAAAAATAAATTTTTAGTAAAATTACCAAAAAAAGCAATTGTTTCAAGGTGCCCCAGAAACTTGATAGTTAGATCGATAATTATTATTCCTAACTAATTTCTATTTCAACCAGCAGGCTTGCATTTAAACAATTTTTTCTTATCATCCTGCCCTTCTAAATTTCCCCAACCAAATAAGCAAAATGAAGTCAGCAGTTAAAAAAATGGCACCAAAAAAAACAACGCCGCAAAAAACTAATCGAGTTTCTGAAGAAAAATTTATCAAAGTGATCGGTGCCAAGGAGCACAATTTGAAAAATGTGAGTATTGAAATTCCTAAAAATCAGCTGGTAGTAGTAACAGGTCTCAGCGGCTCTGGGAAAAGCTCGCTGGTGTTTGATACAATATATGCTGAAGGGCAAAGACGCTTTATTGAAAGTCTTTCGGTTTATGCGCGCCAGTTTTTGGATATGCAAGATAAGCCCGATGTGGAAACCATAACTGGGCTTTCACCTTCAATTGCGATTGACCAAAAAACCACTTCACGAAATCCGCGCTCAACCGTTGGAACGGTTACTGAAATTTATGATTATTTGCGGCTTTTATTCGCCAGAATTGGCGTGCCCTATTCTCCAGCAACCGGTCTTCCCATTGAAAGCCAATCTGCCTCACAGATGGTAGAAAAAATTTTGGAAATGCCAGAAAAAACTAAAATTTATTTGCTGGCACCAATTGTTCGTGGTGAAAAAGGTGAGTATAAAAAAGAGATTGCCAATGTTAGAAAGCAAGGATTTGGGCGCATTAAAATTGATGGAAAAGTTTATGAGCTTTCTGAAAATTTACCCGCCATCGACAAAAACAAAAAACATGATATTGAAATTGTTATTGATCGAATTGTAGTTAGCAAAACCTTGGGCAATCGTTTAGCCGACTCAGTTGAAACCGCTCTAAAACTGTCTGATGGCTTGCTTTTGACCGAAGTTGTCTCACTGCCTGAAGGTGTTAAATCAAAATTCAAAACTGGCGATATTATCACCTTTTCAGAAAAATTCTCTTGCCCAGTCTCTGGTTTTTCTATCTCAGAAATTGAACCAAGATTATTCTCCTTCAACAGCCCATTTGGAGCTTGCAAATCCTGCGATGGGCTCGGCACTGAATTATTTTTCAACCAAGAATTAATTATTCCTGATGAAAATTTATCACTAAAGCAAGGTGCAATTGCCGCTTGGGGCGGAGTTCACGGCCGTTATTATAATCAGGTTTTAAGCAGTTTGGCGGCACATTTTAAATTTGATTTGGACACACCTTATCAAGATTTAGACCAAAAAATTCAACACATAATTTTGCATGGCTCGGAGGAAGAAATTGAAATTAGCTATGAAGACGGCTTCAGAAGATTCAAGACTAAACAGGTTTTTGAAGGCGTAGTGAGCAATTTAAAACGCCGCTATCGCGAAGCAACTTCTGATTATATTCGTGACGAGATGATAAAATATCAATCTTTAGTAAAATGCAGCTCGTGCGGCGGAGCAAGACTGAATGAGCAATCTTTGGCAATTAAAATTGCTAGCACACATATTGGCGAAGTAACCAGAATGTCAATTTCGGAAGCCTATGATTGGTTTTTCAACTTGCATAAAAAATTAAATTCTACTCACAATCAAATTGCTGAGAGAGTTTTAAAAGAAATTTGTAAACGTTTGGGCTTTTTAAAAAATGTTGGTTTAGAATATTTAACCATCAACCGCGAAGCTGGAACTCTCTCTGGTGGGGAAGCGCAAAGAATTCGCCTCGCATCACAAATTGGCTCTGGATTGTCCGGAGTTATTTATGTTTTAGATGAACCTTCAATTGGTTTGCACCAATCCGACAACCAAAAATTAATCGCCACTTTAAAAGAGCTACGCGACATCGGCAATTCAGTTTTAGTAGTTGAACATGATGAAGAAATGATGCGTGAAGCCGATTATTTAATCGACATTGGCCCAGGAGCAGGCATTCACGGTGGCAGAGTTTTAGCTGAAGGAACGCCAGCACAAGTTATCAAAAATCCCAAAAGCATTACTGGACAATATCTGAGTGGCAAAAAATTAATTCCAATGCCAAAAACCAGAAGAACAATTGATCCAAAAAGAGTTATCAAACTCAAAAATGCTACGACGAATAATTTGAAGAATGTTAATTTAACTGTTCCACTCAATATTCTCTGCGGCATTTGCGGAATTTCTGGCGGCGGGAAATCAAGCTTGATTATTCACACTCTTTACAAAGCCCTAAATCGCATTATCAATAAATCTAAAGATATTCCCGGCTCCAATGACGGCATTGAAGGCGCACATCAAATTGATAAACTGATCGACATTGATCAATCCCCGATCGGCAGAACACCAAGATCAAACCCTTGCACTTATACTGGTGCGTTTTCACCAATTCGAGATTTTTATACTGAACTTCCTGAATCAAGAGCGCGTGGTTATAAAGCTGGACGCTTCTCATTCAATGTTAAAGGTGGCAGATGTGAAACTTGCCAAGGTGATGGAATGATTAAAATTGAAATGCATTTTCTTCCCGATGTTTATGTCAAATGTGATTCCTGTGCTGGCAAACGCTATAACCGAGAAACTTTGGAAGTGAAATATAAAGACAAATCAATCTCCGATATTTTAGAAATGAACTCCGAAGAAGCAGCTGAATTCTTCAAATCTATGCCACACATTTATGACAAACTAAAAGCTTTGTGCGATGTTGGTTTGGGTTATATGAAAATTGGTCAAAGCGCCACCACACTATCTGGCGGCGAAGCGCAAAGAATTAAACTTGCCAAAGAACTCAGCAAAAAAGCTACCGGTAACACACTTTATATTCTCGACGAACCAACAACTGGGCTGCATTTTGAAGATATTGGCAAACTCCTAAAAGTTCTCCACCAGCTAGTTGATAACGGCAATAGCATAGTTGTAATTGAGCATAATCTTGATGTTCTAAAGACCACCGACTGGATAATCGACATCGGCCCCAAGGGTGGCAATAAAGGCGGATATATTGTTGCGGAAGGAACGCCTGAACAAGTTGCAAAAAATCCTAAATCAGTAACTGGAGAATATTTGGCAAAGGTGTTATAATTTTAGCTCCACAATACCCAATATCAGAATCCATCTTTGATTGACATTTCAAAGATAAATTTTGGTATCAATATTTTATTTAGATGTTGCGGAGCGAAATTTTTTAATTCCCCCGCCCCTCCTGATTTTGATTTTGTGATTTATCAATCATCTGATAAACTTTTGGTGATCCAACTCCTGTACCAGGATTTTCAGAAATCTCATCATTATCTTCTCTTTTAACTTGTTTACGAATTTGAGGTTCATCGACACGCATTTGCTGTTGTTCGAGCTCATGATCAAACAGCTCATTTAAATTTAAATCATCAGGTATTTGCTGTTCAGGATTATTGACAATTTCAATTACAGGATTATTGACAATTTCAATTACAGGATCATTGACAATCGGCTGCGCCAAAGCATTCAGCTGCTGCTGAGTCAAAATTGAATTAATAATTGCTTGATCGACTATATGACCCGGCTCGTGTCTAACTATTTCTGGCAAAAAAGCTCTACTCTGATCCGGCGTAATCTCAATTTCAATACCATTATTTGAATAAAATGGCTTCACACGACCTATT
>CAMDOL010000051.1 GCA_945903615.1 Rickettsia typhi
AATTATATGTTAAATAACAAGACTTATAGGACTTACACAAAATCGCAAAAAAAAATTAAAAACGATAAATTTGGCAGTAAAAGGTAGGTTTTGCGTAAGTCATAACTTACTTAATATTGTCATAATCAACCCTAGACATTAAATATTTATAAACTATCAAATTTTCCATAATTCTTTGTACATAGTTTCTGGTTTCGGCATAGGTTATAAGCTCAATCCAATCAACCACCTTGTCTATATCATCAGTTTTTCTTGGATCATAAAATTCAGCAATCCATCTTTTAGTAGCTCCAGGGCCAGCGTTATAAGAAGCAATTGCCAAAAGCTCAGATCCATTAAAATCATCAATTAAAGATTGTATATAGGATGATCCTAAAATCACATTATATTTCATATCAGTTGCTAATTTATGGCGGTTATATTTTATACCATTTTTTTTACAAACTAACTCTGCCGTTGCTGGCATTAGCTGCATAAAGCCAATAGCACCAACGGAACTCAAGGCTGAAGGAGCAAAGCCACTTTCTTGCTTGATGATAGCATGAACCAAAGGGGCATTAGAATTGTTTTCGATATCTTTAACAATCTGAAATTTATCTTTAATAAAAAAAACATTTCGCTTTGCCGCAGCTTTAGAAATTTTTACATCTAATTCTTTATTGTTCATTTCATTTACAACCCTCATTACCACCGCAATCTCGCCATCAGTTTTAGCATTCGCCACTACATATTCAAATATTTTGGTAGAATTTTTTTTATCACCCATTAAAGCCAGAAGGTAAGCAATTTTAAGAGAATCTTCTTTGGCAATTGATTTAACATCGCCAACCAAAATATCCGGGTCTTTTGGTAGGATTATATCATTCTGCGACCCAACACTATCTAGAACGCGATGCTTATGAATTGCCAATTGACCATAAAAATAAGTTGGATATTTGATGGCAATTTTATACCAATCAATTGATTTTTGTTTATCGCCCATCGCCTGCGAAGACATTCCTAGCCAATAAGCGGCGCGCGAAAGGCTAATTGGATAATTAACATTAAGATATAAATTATTGAAATGATTATAAGCAATTTTTGGCTTATCTAAAAAACGCAACGCAATCCAACCCGCCATCCATTCTGCATCAGGAAAATCAACACTACTAACTTTTAAACCATGAGCAGAAGACAGCGCATAAGCCTTTTTATAGTCTTTGGTTTTAAGCATCTCTCTGGAATATAATTTTCTTAAATTCCACCATTTATCCGGATTGCCAACATTATTTGGAATATCTAAAAGCATACTGACGACATCTTTTACATCTGAATCATTATTAATTCGTGACTTTTTCCACATTATAACTTTATAAGCCAAAATCTCACTGCCCCTTAAATTTCTAGGAACAGAGGTAATTATTTTATCAATATATTTTGGATTTCGATCAATTTCAGTAATTGCAGTAAATAATTTCTGAAGATCCTCACTGACCAAATAAAAGATTTTTTTTGCATCATCATTTTTATTTTCCCACAACAAACGATTAATTCTTGCAACATGATTTTCTTCAGTCAATTTATTACCATAATTTGATAGAAATTTTTCCTCCCTATCAGCAGAGAAATTTTCACTAATCCAAATATTAGCAGTCAGTTTATCAATTTCTTTTTGTAAATTATCTTTTTCTTGTTGGCTTTGTTGAGTTGCTTTAGAAGAGTTCAGATGATTAATTTCTGATTTTAATAGATAGATTTTTGATTCAGTATTGGTGGCAGGAAAATTTTGGAAATATTGTTTAGAAAAGCGATAAGGAATATTATTTATAACTGCAATTTTTTCAGCGTTTTTTCTAAGCTCAGGAAGGTTGAAGAAAAATTGATTATTATTAACAAAGCGAGAAATATCATTAAAAGCAACGCTATCAAGATCAACTTTATTATTATCAATTTGACTATATTTATTCCACAAAGCAATACTAATAGCCGCATCCCCAAAGGCGGATTTTTCAGCAGATTCATTCATTTTTTTTGCAGCTTCTAAGGCTTTTTTATAATCGTCTTTGTCAATGGCTCTGGAGAGATCTTTTAAATTCTCTACATCATCTTTTTTTAAGCCTCCCCATAACTTTTGACTCATTTGCGCAGCAAAAGAGTTGCTCGGAAGCATAGTTAGAAAAAAATATATGATAAAAAGTTGATTGATAATTTTTAATTTTCTAAACACTAGAGAAGGTAGTTTTTAAAGGGTTGTAAGGAACTTATTATTGACCAATTATTCTTACGATAAAAAAATATTTTACAACTCAATAAAAATTCTTTAACTTTTAAAAAAACTAGATATTCTGCCAACCTTCAAAACCTCACAAAATAATTATCTATCCATGGATTTAATCAGCAAAATTGCTATCAAAATTTCCTGTATCCAAGTCGGTTCTGATGAATTTGGCAATCAATATTTTGAAGCCAAAAAAGCTCGAAATAACCACAAAAAAAGATGTGTCATTTACAATGGCAGCGCTGAACCCAGCAAAGTTCCGGCTGAGTGGCATGGCTGGCTTCACTATACTAATAACAATATCCCTGAAAATGTTCATAAATTTTCTTGGCAAAAAATTCATCTTCCAAATTTAACTGGCACAAAATTTGCTCACTTCCCTTTGGGAAGCAAAGTATCTGGCAGTAAAAGATCAAAAGTTAGTTCCGATTACCAACCTTGGCAACCCAATCAATAATATAAATTATGAAAAATAATCTGTTTGAAGCAATCGTTGGAACATTTGTTTTGGGATGTGCAATCTATTTTTTCTTTTTTTCTTTCAGCAAATCTGGCATGTCCACCTCTACAACTTATCAGTTGTCAGCAAAGTTTGATAATATCGATGGCATTAGCTCTGGAAGTGATGTAAAAATTTCTGGCGTCAAGATTGGCAGTGTTTCTGGAGAAGTTATCGACCCCAAAACTTATCAAGCAATTATCAAATTAGACATCAATCAAAACATCGCCCTTCCCAAAGATTCATCAGCCAAAATTCTTAGTTCTGGGCTACTAGGTGGAAAATATGTTGGATTAGAAATTGGTGCTGACGAAGAAATGCTTAAAAATGGTGAACAAATTCAATTCACTCAATCCGGGGTTAACTTTGAAGAACTGCTTGGTAAATTTATTTTTGGATCAAAAAAAGAAGATACAAACAAAAAAGAGGATGAAAAAAAATAATATAATTTTAATTATCATTTCAATATTGATATTCGGGGCTGGAGAATCTTCAGCATTAAGTATTCTTGGCAACTCCAATAAAAAAGATGAACCAAAAGTCGCAACTGAAAATGATATCCCAAAATTAACCATCGACAAAATCGACCAAAGCAATTTCTCTGTAACCGCAGTTTTACAGGGTTTGAATAAAGTTACCGCCAAAACTTCTGAACTTAGAATTAAAGTTGGTAGTCAAATTGAATTTGGAAAATTGGTTATCAAAGCTAAAAAATGCTGGAGATCTCCGCCAGATCAAAGGCCAGAAAATAAAATTCTTTTAGAAGTTTTAGAAACCGATGCCAATGGTATCAAAAAAGTAATATTCTACGGCTGGATGTTCTCCTCCAGCCCTTCAATTTCTGGGCTTGAGCATCCAATTTATGATATAACCGCAATTGAATGCAAAAATTAGCTGTAAGTGATAAGTAGCAAGTTGTAAGTTTTCATTTACTAGAAATTATTCACTTAAAACTTATTACTTAAAACTTATGACTAGCGTCAAAATTTCTCCTTCAATTTTATCTGCCAACTTTGCTAACCTTGGCGAAGAAGTTAGAACAATTTCAAAAGCTGGTGCAGATTATATTCATATTGATGTTATGGATGGCAGCTTCGTCCCCAATATAACTATTGGCTCAGATGTAGTAAAATCAATTCGTAACTATAGCGATTTGCCTTTTGATGTTCACCTGATGGTTCAAAACCCCGACATACATTTAGAAAACTTTGCAAGTGCTGGTGCAGATATAATAACGGTGCACTCTGAAGCCACAATTCATTTGCACCGCACTATCCAAAAAATAAAATCTTTAGGCAAAAAAGCTGGGGTTTCAATCATTCCTTCAACTAATGAAAATGTTCTGAATTATATTTTGGAAGACATTGATTTAATTTTGGTAATGACCGTTAATCCTGGTTTTGGTGGGCAAAAATTTATTTCTTCGCAACTGAAAAAAATTGAAAACATTAGCAATAAAATTGCCAAACTTAATAAAAAAATTGATCTAGAAGTTGATGGTGGAATCAATCAAGAAAACGCTAAACAAGTCATTAATTGTGGCGCAAATGTTCTGGTTGCCGGATCTTTCATATTTAATAATCAAAACTACTCTGACGCAATTAACAACCTCCGATTTTAAATCTTGCAATGAACAAACTATCTCAAGCTTTCGATAATTTGGGTTTTAAATCTCAACCCCAATCCTCTTCGCTTAATAAATTTTCTAATATAGAAATTCATGAAGCTATCATTAACAACCTCTATTTGGCTGGATATTTTGAGGAACAATTAATTTGGCAAGCAATTAATTTGATTGGTTTTGACAAATATGGTAACAAGACTAATCAAATTTGGACCGAGACTCCTCAACTGGCTTTTTTATTGATGTATAAAGTCATTAAAAAATCTGGAGCTTTGCAAGATAATATCACATTATTTAAACCTCAATATCTGCTTGAACACCTTTTTGCTGAATATATTTTTGACATTGAAGATATTGAAGATTTTATAGTGTATTTAACTTGCCAAAATGCTTTTGACAGAATTCCAAATAAAGAGCGACACGAAATCGCTCCCCAAATTTGGATGCAGATTTATAAGCAACAATATTTACAAAACGCTCAAAAAATTAGCTTAGTTGAAGAAATAAAACCAACCTTAAATAAATATGATGAAATTTGGGTAATGGGAACAGGAAGATATAGCGATATGATGTCCAGACTTTCTTATCTTAAGCGATTAATCGATTCTGGATTTGATATTGGAAAAATTAGATTACTCAGCGGCAATCACGAAATTTGGGTTGATATGGACAACATTAGCGATTCTGAAGAGGCAAAAAATTTTATGATCAAAATTGCAAACAAAAATAATATTAAAATTAATAATGAAAGACCATTCATAGTTAAGAGTGTTTTAGGTAGACCACGAACCTATATAAATTATCACTCTAGCGAAGCTAGAAAACTAACTGAAACTTTAATGATAGACGAAATGTATGAAAATATTGTTGGTAAGAACGAAGCAACTTTAATTGATGATCACAAAAAAAATTATTGCCTCACAACAGAAGGAGCGGTTGGCAATGTCGCAAAATATATTTTTCAAGATCGGCTTGAAGAAGGTGATTTAAAAGATAAATCTCAAGTTGCGGTGATGATAATTAGTAATCAACCATATTGTGAGAGACAAAAGCTAACTACTGAAAGGATTTTTGATAAGGTCTTGCATCGCAATATCAATAAAAAAATTATTTTTGACGCAGCGGGAGAATCAGCATCAAATATCTTAACTAAAAGAATTCACTCTGAATTTGCTGCTTTAATGGCTGAAAAATTTTGGCAATATACCAAAAAAACTTCTCACACCGCAAAGAGAAAACGCAGTCCACAAAAAATGATTTTCTCGCGGCGCTACAAAGATATTAGCTTCGTTCCATCAATTCCAACCTCAATTATTCCATCAATATCTTGAGATGAATAAAGAAAATTATAACTACACATTAGAGCTTCCTCAAATTAAAGATTGTGACAATAAAGTTTTAATGCACAGCTGCTGTGCGCCTTGTGCAGGGGATTTGATGGAGAGAATGATTGAATCAAAAATTGATTTAACTATCTTTTTTTATAACCCAAATATTCATCCCAAAAAAGAATATGAGATTAGAAAAGAAGAAAATATTCGCTTCGCTGAAAAATTAAATATTCCCTTTATTGACGCTGATTATGATGTGCAAAATTGGTTTTCAAGAGCCAAAGGATTAGAGCGTGAACCAGAGCGCGGGATGCGTTGTACCAAATGTTTTGATATGCGTTTTGAACGCACCGCACTTTATGCTTACGAAAATAATTTCAAAATTATCACCTCATCTTTGGGCATTTCGCGTTGGAAAAATATGGAACAAATCAATGATTGCGGAATCAGAGCTGCCAAAAATTATGAAGGAGTTTCTTATTGGGATTATAACTGGCGTAAAGCCGGTGGTGCAGCGCGGATGTATGAGATTGCTAAAAGAGAAGAGTTTTATAAACAAGAATATTGTGGATGCATTTTTTCTTTGAGAGATTCAAATGATTGGCGCAAACAAAATGGCCGTGAAGAAATCGCAATTGGTCAGGAGTTTTACAAGGAAGTTATAATTGATAAAAATTTAGTCGAAAACTAAAAATGAAAAAATCTGATATCAATAAAATTTTTTCAATTCTTCAAACACAAAACCCTCACCCCAAAACTGAATTAGAATATAAAAATAATTATACACTTCTAGTTGCTGTAGTTCTATCGGCACAAAGCACTGATGTTGGCGTGAATAAAGCAACTAAAAAACTTTTTGCTATTGCTGATACGCCAAAAAAAATGATTAAACTTGGTGAAGAAAATCTTAAAAAATACATCAACACTATTGGGCTTTATAATGGCAAAGCTAAAAATATTATTGCGCTGTCAAAAATTTTAGTCGAGAAATTTAATGCTGAGGTTCCTGAGGATTTAGAAATTCTACAATCGTTTCCAGGCGTTGGCAGAAAAACCGCTAATGTGGTTTTAAACTGCGCTTTTGGGCATCCAACTATTGGGGTTGATACCCATGTTTTTCGCGTGAGCAATCGCATTGGAATTGCTGATGAGAAAGATGTTTTAAAAACTGAATTGGCGTTACTGAAAAACATTCCTAAAAAATGGCAGCAGCACGCTCATCATTGGCTGATTCTGCATGGGCGATATATTTGCACCGCCAAAAAACCTAAATGCGAAATTTGCCTGATCAATCAATATTGTAAATATGCAAACACCAAATGAAATGTCTTGGCCAATCGCAAAAATATCAATCGCTAATTTATTGCATAATTTAAAAACCCTGCAAAGCCTTGCGCCACAAAGCAAAATTATTGCGATGGTTAAGGCTAATGGCTATGGACACGGGATTCATTCAATTGCTGAGCATTTAGAAAATTGCATTTATGGATTTGGCGTTGCAAGAATTGCTGAGGCTTTGATTTTAAGACAAGCTGGAATTAAAGCGCCAATTATGCTGGCGGGAGGAGTTTTTCAAAAAGATGATTTGAAAATTTGTGCCGAGCAAAATTTTGAACCAGTAATTCATAATGCTTTGCAACTTAATTGGATTGCCGATTCTAAATTATCAAAGCCAATTAAAACTTGGCTAAAAATCAACAGCGGAATGAACCGTTTGGGCTTTGCTTTGGCTGAATCTAAAAATGCTTATAAAATTTTATCTACAAATAAAAATATCATTCAACCAGTCGGATTAATGTCTCACCTCGCTTGTGCGGACGATCTCAATCATTCGCTAAATAATTCACAAATTTCTATTTTTAAAAACTTTACCGTTAATTTGCCGGGAGAAAAAAGCCTCAACAACTCGGCAGCAATAATTAATTTTTCAGAAACTAACTATGATTTTATCCGTCCCGGGCTTGCCTTATATGGAGCTTCACCAGTGAACAATAAAAGTGCGGCAGAATTAAATTTAAAACCCGTAATGACTCTGCAAACCAAAATCATCGCCACTCATAATTTAAAAAAAGGCGAAACAGTTGGCTATGGAGCAAGATTTATTTGTCCAAAAGATATGAAAATTGCCGTCGCAGCGATTGGATATGGCGATGGCTATTCTCGAACTATGCAAGATGGAGCACCAATTTTGGTTGGCGGCAAAAAATGTTTTTTGGCCGGAAAAGTTTCGATGGACACAATCACCATTGATATTAGCGAAAATGAAAACGCTAAAATTGGTGATGAAGTAATTTTGTGGGGCGAGGGATTGCCAATTGATGAGGTGAAAAAATTTAGTGCTTGCTCTGCTTATGATTTATTTTGTGCAGTTCAGCAAAGAGTTGAGAGGATTATTGTTAAATAATTTCTTTAGCAATTTCTTCAGCAATTTCTTTAATCAAATTCTGATCTTTTCCTTCAATCATAATTCTGATTAATTTTTCCGTTCCAGATTTTCTAACCAAAACTCTGCCCTCACCTTTCAGCCTAGATTCTGATGCTTTGATAGCATCTTGAACTTTTATATTGTCAAGTGGATTATTTTCGCCTTGATATTTAACATTGTGCAAAATTTGTGGCATCAATTCAAAAATATTAGCAATTTGGCTAGTTGATTTTTTTTGCGCTGATAAAATTTCTAACACTTGCAAAGCCGCAATCAAGCCGTCTCCAGTTGTAGAATAGTCGCCCAAAACTATGTGACCAGATTGCTCACCGCCAAAATTATAGCCAGATTTTTTCATCTCTTCCAAAACATAACGATCACCAACATTGGCTCTCACCAAAGATACTCCAAAGTAGCGCAGATATTCTTCCAAAGCCAAGTTTGACATTTGGGTTGCAACCACAGTATCTTTTTTTAAATTGCCTTCATTATGTAATTTTTCAGCAATTAATCCGATAATTTTATCGCCATGAATTACTGCGCCATTTTCATCAACAACCAAAAGACGATCTGCGTCTCCATCTAAAGCAATTCCAATATCAGCCTTATTTTCTAAAACAGTTTTACTTAAAAGCTCTGGGTGATTTGAACCGCAATTATCATTAATATTAAAACCATCTGGCTTGACACCAATAGCAATAACTTCTGCGCCCAGCTCCCACAAAATTGTTGGAGCCATAGAATAAGAGGCACCATTAGCGCAATCGATGACGATTTTTAAACCTTCCAGACTTTTATCTTTAGGAAAAGAATTTTTGACAAACTCCATATATCGACCACGCGCATCTTCAATTCTTTTGGCTTTGCCAAGCATCTCAGGCTTTGCCAAATGAGCACTAATATCACTATCAATCATCACCTCAATTTCTTTTTCAACTTCATCATTTAGTTTGTTGCCGTTCTTATCAAAAATTTTTATGCCGTTATCATAAAACGGATTGTGTGATGCAGAAATCATAATGCCAATATCAGCGCGCAAAGATTTGGTCAACATTGAAACTGCTGGGGTTGGAACTGGTCCCACTAAAAACACATCCATTCCAACTGCCAAAAAACCCGCTGTTAAAGCTGATTCAACCATATAGCCCGAGAGCCTAGTATCTTTGCCAATCACCACCCGATGACGATGCGCACCATCAATAAATTTGGCACCAACCGCCATACCAACTTTCAGGGCAATTTCAGGAGTGATAGGAAATTTATTAGCCGTGCCTCTGATGCCGTCGGTTCCAAAATATTTTTTAGTCATAGTAAATTTGTTTTTTGCATTAGTTATCTTTTATAGAGCTATATTTTTATCTTTTTCTTGCAGCGGTTGAGCAGAAACATTCTTCACTGTCGTATTTGGGGTATCTGGGGTATCTGGGGTATTTGGGGTATCTGGTTTATGTTTTGCACGATTAAATTCTTGTTGATAATGAGCGTCAACTGCCTTAGAAACCAATTTTAGATTCTCCTCTCTTTTATCGGAATATTTTG
>CAMDOL010000052.1 GCA_945903615.1 Rickettsia typhi
CGGAGTTGCAAATCATTTATACATTTGCGATTAATAGCCAAAAAGATGCTCATATTTGTGGTGAAGCTTGGAATACTTGGAAAGAACGCTCGGCAGCACAGGAAAATGTTAATGATGGGTCTGGAATTCCTAATTATCAAGAGGGTTCCTTGCCAAATAACAAAATGTATATTCGTGGTAAAGGAGATTTGTCTTATCAAAAAAAATTAGAGGACAAATATCAAGGCGGCACGATGAAATTAGCTATCACAGACAAAGAATATCGTGAGTTTATCTATGGTGGAATGGAAACAGAAGATAATGGAGATGGCGCTTGCCAAAATCCTGCAAGCTGGAGTGATGAAAATAAAGATAAAATTTTAGGTTTTCACACCAGCAATCAACGCTATTATATGCGTGGCGCTGCTATGGCGTCCAACTATGCTTGCGGTCGGTTTTTATTGCGCAAAGGAACTCCCCAAGAAAAACAAGATGCCAAGGAAGCATATGAATGTTGCAAAAAAAGAAGCCAAGAAACTTTGTGTATCGAAGAAGGCAATGCTGTCGCTAATGCTTTCATCTCTATTCCTAATGCCATTACTACTTCCCTCAGTTCTATTTCGGATATAAAAAATCATAAATTTTGTAAATTAGGCGATAGATGTAAAGTTCAAAATGTTTGGTATAATATTCACACCGCTAAAACAGTTCCAAATTATATTTGTGCTACCACCTATTCGGTCTGTCCTTACAACCATAATATGGGCGGCGGAACTGAAATTGCTGATTATGATAATAAATACAAAACTCTCCTCAACCATTGCCAATACTTGAAACATTGCTCTAAAAAACCAGATGTTCCTTATATTAGAACTAGTGATTTAGAGGGTGCTTTGATATCCGGCGCTTGTTTTGATTTGAAGGGCAATTCTCAAAATGAATATGAATATGATGGCCCTTTAACTCCAGTTAATAAAACTAAAAACTTCTCTGCCCCAATTGCGCAGTGCTTCAAAGAAACATTAGAAAATCTCCTCATCAACAAAGCTGGGCACACTAAATGCAAAAGCCCGGATGAGGAGCCAGATCAAAATGGCAATTGTAGCAATGGTTATAATTATAAGGCGGGTGAAATTGTCGTTGGTCAAAAATCATTCTTTCAGACGATCCAAGAGCATTTACAAACTGCTATCAAATTAGTGATGACTATAGCAATAACTGTTGCTGGTATTGCTGTATTGCTCAGCGGCACTCCTTGGGATAAAAAAACTATAATAATGTTTATCATAAAATTAGGATTAGTTTCCTATTTTGCTTTAGGGACTGCTTGGCAAGATTATTTCTTCCGTGGAGTTTCTGGCGCTTCAACGGATTTGGCTCAAATATTTATGAGACTGGATCAAGATAAAACGGCAGATGATCAAGATGGGTGTCAATTCCCAAGATTCAACCACGCCTTTGTCGATGGAGTCACGCCGGGCAGTAAATATGATTCACCATCTTACCCACTCGGAAAAGAATATCTGCAAATCTGGGATATGCTGGATTGTAAAATTGCACGAGCACTTGGCTTTGGTCCTGAAGTTTCAGTGCCAAATTTAATTGTAATGATTTTAGCTGGACTGATCAGCAATGGTTTGGGGCTGGTATTTTTTATCGCAACTTTTATTTTTGCTTTCTATCTCATTGCTTTAACGGTGAGGGCTTTGCATATTTTTTTAATATCATCAATGGCAATCACCATTATGATTTATGTCTCACCAATAACCATTACTGCTTGTTTATTCAAGAAGACTGAGAGTATATTTAAAAGTTGGAGAACTAATTTAGTTGGCTTCGTTCTGCAGCCAGTCATACTATTTGCCTATTTAGGAATTTTGATCACAATTTTTGACAAAACCATGATTGGTGATGCCAAATTTACTGGCGATGGCAAAGCCAATCCTAAGCATATTGATTGCTCAGTTGGTGATGCGGGAAATAACAGTATTTATTGCATCTTCCAATTTAATAATGTGCAAACCAATAACGCACTTTCCCCACTCGGAATAACTTTGCCAGTTTTATTTGGTATGAACCAAGCCAAGCTTGCAACCATTATTAAGGCGGCATTTCTGATGTTTATATTTACGGCATTTCTTGACAAAATCACTGCACTTGCTGCACAATTAGTGGGTGGTGTTGAATTAGCAAGTAATTCTAGCGGTACTATAAATATTGCGCAAAAGGCGCTTGGAGTTGCTCAGGCAGTTCAATCAAGAGGTTCAAGAGCTGTTAGAAAATGGGGTGGCAAGGCGGCAGAGAAAATTGGCGGATCACTAAACAATAAAGCTTCGGATTACAAGACGAAGCCAACAGGTAAAGCCACAAGAGAAGGTGGGGACAAAAGTAGTAAAGCAACTAACGAAACAGAGAAGCCAACAGGTAACGCCATAAGAGAAGGTGGAGACAAAAGTGGTATAACAAATAACAAAAAAGATACAGGCGATATATCTTATGGAAAAACTGATAAATAGTTAAGGAAGCTGTCATTAAATATATTGACTTAAAGCTCTGACTATAAATAATCGACACTTCTTTTATGGCAGACGTAGCTCAGTTGGTAGAGCATCAGGTTGTGGTCCTGAGGGTCGCGGGTTCAAGCCCCGTCGTTTGCCCCATAAAACTTAGGACTTAATCAATAATAATCTTTTTGGTGCTTTTCGTATCTTCTAAAAATGTGCTCATAACCTATATATTTATAGGCTGCGGTGCTATTTTCAAAAGACGCAAAAATCCCTCAAAAATTCTATAACTGTGCAAATCCTAAAACTTCTTTCAAATTATGGACATTCTATTCTTTGCTGCTTTAGCGGTTTTTATTTTTTTCAAGTTGCGCGAACAATTCGGCAAAGTTGATGAAGAAAAAAAGCGAGACTCCATTCGTGATTTTATCAAAGAACAAGCCAATCCCAACGCAACGAACAATTCAACTAATCAGCCAAAAATTGTTGCCACTTCAGCAGTTGAAGTTGTTGCTAACGATATTCCTATTCCGATTGACGAAAAATCAAAAAAAATTCTTGATAATTTAAGTGGTGATTTAAAAACTAATTTTGAATTAGCCGTTAGCAAGGCAAAACTTTCTGCTAACCAATTTCTAGAGGGTGCCAAGAGTGCTTTTGAAATTATTTTATCGGCATTCTCAATCGGTGATTTGCCAACTTTAAAACCACTTTTATCAGAAAAAATTTATCTACAATTTGCAGCGGCAATTGAAGATAGAAGATCTAAAAACCAGTTTTTACATACTAAAATTATTTCCATTGACGAATCTAAAATCATCAGTGCGGATATGATTGAAAATTTTTCTCAAATCAAAATTGTCTTCTCCTCAAAACAAATCAACTATATTTTGGACAGTGGGAATGAAATTGTTTTTGGTAGTAAAACCGAAATTAATACAGTTAATGATAATTGGACTTTTAAAAAAGATTGCAATTCTCCAAACCCAAATTGGATTCTGGTTTCAACTAGCTAAATTTAAATTCAAATCGATATGACAAAATCTCTAAACGTTAAAAAATCATTTAATGTTAATGGTAAAGAATATCAATACTTCTCTTTAGATGAAGCGGCTGAGCAATTAAAAAAAGATATTTCTAAATTGCCTTATAGCTTAAAAATTCTTCTCGAAAATCTTTTGCGTTTTGAAGATGGTGATGTGGTAAAAGCTGTCGATATAAAGGCGGTGATTGATTCGGTAAAAGATGAAAGCAAAAGATTGGAAATTTCTTTTTCACCAGCAAGAGTTTTGATGCAAGATTTTACTGGTGTTCCGGCGGTTGTGGATTTGGCAGCGATGCGTGATGCAGTTGTTAAAGCCGGTGGTAATCCAAAAAGAATTAATCCATTAGTGCCAGTTGATTTAGTAATCGATCACTCAGTGCAGGTTGATTTTGCAGGCAATAAAGATGCTTTTGCTAAAAATGTTGAGCTAGAAATGGAGCGCAATAATGAGCGTTATCAATTCTTAAAATGGGGACAACAATCCTTCAATAATTTTCGCGCTGTGCCACCCGGAACTGGGATTTGTCATCAGGTCAATTTAGAAAATTTAGCCAAAGTGGTTTGGACAAAATCAGAAAATGGCGAAGTTATTGCTTATCCAGATACTGTAGTTGGAACTGACAGTCACACTACAATGATCAACGGTTTGGCGGTTCTGGGTTGGGGTGTTGGGGGAATTGAGGCTGAAGCAGCAATGCTTGGTCAGCCAATCTCAATGTTAATTCCAGCTGTAGTAGGTTTTAAATTAACCGGCGCCCTGAATGAGGGCATAACTGCAACTGATTTGGTTTTAACGGTTACAAACATTCTCCGCAAAAAAAGCGTGGTTGGAAAATTTGTTGAATTTTTTGGAACTGGTTTAAAAAATTTGAGTTTGGCAGACCGCGCTACTATTGCTAATATGGCTCCAGAATATGGTGCAACTTGTGGTATTTTTCCGATCGATCAAGAAACTTTAAATTATTTATATTTAACAGGAAGGGACGAGCAAGAAATTGCGCTGGTTGAACATTACGCTAAAGCTCAAAATATGTTTTTTGATGAAAACTCAATTGAGCCAGAATTTAGTGAGGTTCTAGAATTAAATTTAAGCGATGTAAAGCCATCAATCGCTGGCCCAAAACGTCCACAAGATAAAGTTCTGTTGGAAAACGCCACAAAGTCTTTCGCTGATTTAGCAGCTGAAAATAAAGTTGAAACTTTAGGCAAAAGATTCTCGGTTGATCAAGTTAATTCCGATTTAGGAAATGGCGATATTGTCATCGCTGCAATCACTTCTTGCACCAACACTTCCAACCCAGCGGTTTTAATTGCGGCGGGTTTGGTTGCAAAAAAAGCAGTTGCTAAAGGTTTAAAAATTAAACCAACCGTTAAAACTTCATTTGCCCCCGGATCACAAGTTGCTAGTGAGTATTTAGCTAATGCTGGTCTGCAACAATATTTAGATCAAATTGGTTTTAATATTGTTGGCTATGGCTGCACAACTTGCATTGGCAATTCTGGCCCACTTCATCCGCAAATTGAAGAGACCATCAAAGCCAACAATCTTTTGGTTGGTGCAGTTTTGTCGGGCAATAGAAATTTTGAAGGGCGAGTTCATCCATTAACTAAAGCCAATTACTTAGCATCTCCACCACTAGTTGTTGCTTATGCTTTAGCTGGAAATTTGAATGTTGATTTAAGCAAAGATTCTCTTGGAACTGGCTCAGACGGTCAACCAGTTTATCTAAAAGATATTTGGCCAAGCAATAAAGAGGTCAGTGACACAATTAATTCTTTTGTAAATCGCGAAATTTTTGTTAAAAAATATGCCAATTTATTTGCTGGAGATAAATCTTGGCAAGACATTCAAAACATAAAGTCCGACACTTATAACTGGGATAAAAATAGCACTTATATTAGATTGCCAAATTTCTTTGACGATATTTCTGCCAAAAAATTATCCGATATAAAAAATGCCAAAATCCTAGCTTTATTTGGCGATTCAATTACCACCGATCATATTTCTCCGGCTGGAAATATTGCTAGCAATTCACCAGCGGCAGAATATTTAAAAGCACATAAAGTTGAGAAAAAAGATTTTAACTCATATGGTGCGCGCCGCGGGAATCACGAGGTAATGATGAGAGGCACTTTTGCTAATATTAGAATTAAAAATGAAGTTCTCGGCGGTGTCGAGGGTGGATATGCTAAATTATCCAAAGCAGGTGAAGAGCTCTCCATCTACGATGCAGCAATGGAGCATAAAAAACAAAATACCCCATTAATAATTTTTGCTGGTCTTGAGTATGGCACTGGTTCATCTCGTGATTGGGCGGCGAAAGGCACATTTTTGCTTGGCGTTAAAGCGGTGATCGCTGAAAGTTTTGAAAGAATCCACCGTTCCAATTTAGTTGGGATGGGCGTAATTCCGCTAACTTTCAAAAATGGTCAAACCAGAAAAACTCTTGGCTTAACTGGTTTTGAAACTGTAGAAATTGTAGGAATTAATGCTGATCTAAAACCAAAACAAGATTTAAAATGCATCATCACCAAAGAAGATGGTAGTAAGATCGAAACCACTTTGCTTTGCCGTATTGATACTAGCAACGAAATTGAATATTATAAATCAGGTGGCATTTTACAATTTGTGATGAACCAACTATGAATATAAAATATTGCTCTAAAATTTTTTCTTTGCTAACGGTTATAGCTGCGTTTAGTGGATGCAATTTTTACAAAGATCAAGCTTTTCTTGCTTGCGGTCAACCCAATCTTCTTGCTAGTTACAATCAATATAAAACCAATCGCGATAAATCAGTGCAGCATTTTTCTAATTCAGAAATTGAATTTTCTAACTGCGATCAAAGATTTGCTGCCGCCTTTAAAGACGCTGAACAAAAAGCCTTCATTGCATCTTTAGATCGAGCCAATCGTTCACTTGTAATCTGTAAAGATGATATGAATCATGAGGTTGATTATAACAAGCCTTGGCTTGAAAAAATCACTGCCGATGAGATGATTGTTAACTATGCTAAATATAAAAAACTTTATCCAACTGTTCGTGATTTTGATATTGGCACGCTGAATAAATGCTCTGACTATTATAAAAATTTTGATGACAATCAGCAGCGTAAAGCGTTGATTGCCGAGCATAAGGAAAAATCTTTGATGAGCAAATATCGCTACAAATATTTGTGGGATGAAAAAGGTTTGTCTGGTTTGATTAAAGCAATTGATTCTGGCGAACTAAATATTGCCAAAGCAAAACAATATATTATTAAAAAAGACAATCTGCTTTTTGATCCAGATTTAATAGTTGATGAAGTGTCTGGAAATTTGATTATTTATAAAAATATTTATGATCCAGAACTTAAGATAGGATTGCAAAGAAATAAAAGTGATCTTTATGCCCGAGATTCGGGGTTGAATGGCAACTATTTTGTGGTGGCAGGATCTAAGAGATTAAAAATTGGTGATAAAACCACCGATGTTTTGATCTTTAAAAAAATCTTGTAATTTTTTATTAATCTTAATCTTAAATTATTATGGATATTAGAGTTTTAGGAGTTCATATGGAAGTTGGTGGAGCTTTAACCCATTATGTTGAAGAGCATATTGAGCGCCATGTGAATAAATATTTTGATACCGCAATTACTGCTGATGTTCATTTTTCTAAACAAGGAAATGAATTTCAGGTGAAAATGGTTATTAATGAAGGTGTAAAAAATGGCATCGTGATCAAAAGTGACGGAGCGGCTGGTGATGCTTATGGCTGCTTCAACGAAGCAATGGAAAAAGCAACTAGACAATTAAGAGAATATAAAGAGAAAATCAAAAATCACCGCCGCGAATTGGGTGGATTAAAAAGTGTAGATCTTAACGACGATTTATAATTTGATGAAGGCGGTTCAAAGAAGCGCTTGATCTAGATGCAATTCCATTGTTAAATACTGATCTTGAAAAATTACCAGATAGGTCAAAAACGCTGGTATTAATGCTGATTGCTTTCGTGAAGTTTTTAAACAAATTGCATCAGGTGATTTACCTCAAACGCCAGCAGCAATAACTTCAAAAAGCACATCAGAATCTTTACGAAAAACACAAACAACAAATCAATATGAACACACATAAGACAAAAGTAATTATCCTTGGTTCTGGCCCAGCTGGGCTTTCTGCGGCAATTTACGCTGCCCGAGCCAATTTAGAACCAATTGTAATTAACGGCATTCAACCGGGTGGACAATTAACCATCACAACCGATGTTGAAAATTATCCCGGATTTGCAACCGCAATTCAAGGCCCTTGGCTTATGGAGCAAATGAACGCACAGGCTGAACATGTTGGCACTAAAATAATTTATGATCACATTAAAGAAGTAGATTTTTCTAATCGCCCCTTCAAATTAATTGGCGAATCTGACGATATTTACGAAGCTGACTCAGTAATCATTTGCACTGGAGCGCAAGCAAAATGGCTTGGCTTGGAATCTGAAAAAAAATATCAAGGTTACGGAGTGTCTGGATGCGCTACTTGCGATGCTTTTTTCTTTAAGAACAAAGAAGTTATTGTTGTTGGCGGTGGCAATAGTGCGGTTGAAGAGGCTTTGTATTTAACCAACCATTGCAGCAAAGTTTATGTTGTTCACAGAAAAGATAAATTCAAAGCCGAAAAAATTTTGCAAGAAAGATTATTTAAAAATCCAAAAATTGAAGTGATTTGGAACCATCAATTATGTGAAGTTACCGGAACTGAAAATCCAAACAATGTGACTGGTGCAATTCTCAAAAATTCAATTGATGGCAATTTAAAAGAAATGAAAATTGATGGAATTTTTATCGCCATTGGTCACAAACCCAACACTGATCTATTCAAATCAACTGGTTTAGAAATGGACTTAGAAGGATATTTAGTTACCAAAGCTGGCACAACCCAAACCAACATTAAAGGCATTTATGCCGCAGGCGATGTGCAAGATAAAATTTATCGCCAAGCTGTAACCGCTGCTGGCACTGGCTGTATGGCGGCTTTAGAGGTTGAAAAATTTTTGGCACATTAAATGGTTTGTCGTAAAATTCACCTTTTACTTCAAAATTCGTCTTTATTGGAGCCGCTGCAAATCCACCAAATAATTTTTTACAAAAGCAATTTGGCGATAGCTTTTTAGGGGTAAGTTTAGCTAATAAATATCTTAAAAATCTGAAATTTTTAAAAATATAGTGCAAATAAAAAAATCTCCATTTCAAATACTATCACCCAACGAAAGATGGTCTCCATCTCAAAGCCAAATTGATGCTTTTCAAAATGTCTATGAAAAGCTTTTGCCTCCTTTGGTTTATAAAATCAGAATTGCAGTTGCTGGGTGGAGGGACGAAGGCTATAAAGGCGCTTCTGAAACTTCAAAATCTTTATTGAATTTTTGGTTTAATCAGGAGCATTTAGTTTCGCAGATAAAATTTAGTTTTTTCTTTTCGCAACGCGAAGCCATTGAATCAATCATATACTTGTATGAAATCGCCAAGGCAAAAGACAAATACGAATTAATGCGGTTTGACTCTTCCCAGCGTGTAAGCACAGGTATGTTTGACGAAAACTGGACGCGCTATGTAATTAAAATGGCGACTGGCGCTGGTAAAACAAAAGTAATGGGTTTGACCTTGGTTTGGTCTTACTTCCATAAACTCTACGAGGCAACCAGCACACTTTCAAAAGACTTCTTAGTAATCGCTCCAAATATCATTGTTTTAAACCGTTTGAGAAAAGACTTTGATGGGCTAAAAATGTTTTTTGATGAACCGTTTTTCCCAGATAACGGCTATGATAACAAAGATTGGGAAAACGATTTTCAATTAACACTTCATATTCAAGACGACTTAAAGCCAATTACAGAATCAGGCAATATTTTTCTCACCAATATTCATCGTGTTTTCTTTAATGAAGACCCTGAACAAAGTTTTGAAACAACATT
>CAMDOL010000053.1 GCA_945903615.1 Rickettsia typhi
GTGATATTAAAATTAATGATTGGCAATCTTTAAAGTTAAGCCACAGTTCATTCATTAGGATGAAATTTGCTAATGTTGTTAAGGGTTCGGTTTTGCATAAAATGGGACAATTATCAAAGATTGATCAAAAACCGTTGCAAAAAATTCTCCGAGATATTTTTGATTAAATTAATTTAGAAAATCCCAAATTGACTTCTTAAATTAACTTTACTATTTTGCCTTATCTTTTTAAGCGCTAAATATTCTGACAACCAATTACTGAATTATCGATGTCAAAAAAATCTTCTAAAAATCTTCACAATAAAAAATCAGATTTACTTCATTATTATGAGCAAATGCTTCTCATTCGTCGTTTTGAAGAAAAAGCTGGGCAGCTTTATGGGATGGGTTTGATTGCGGGGTTTTGTCATTTATATATTGGGCAGGAAGCAATTGCGGTGGGGATGAAGGCGAATATGATTGAAGGGGATAAAGTTATTACAACTTATCGGGATCACGGGCATATGATTGCAGTTGGTTCTGATCCTAAAAAAATTATGGCGGAATTGCTGGGGCGTAAGGATGGTTGCTCTCAAGGCAAAGGCGGATCGATGCATTTGTTTGATTTAGAAAAACATTTTTATGGTGGTCACGGAATTGTCGGCGCTTCAGTGCCAATTGGCGCGGGGCTGGCTTTTGCCGATAAATATAATGGCAATAACAATATAACTTTTTGTTATTTTGGCGACGGCGCAGCACATCAGGGGCAGGTTTATGAAAGTTTTAATATGGCAAAATTGTGGAATTTGCCGATTTTATTTATTATTGAAAATAACCATTATGCGATGGGAACCTCGGTATCGCGCGCTTCTTCGGTTGATCAACTGCACAAAAGAGGAATTGGTTTTAATATTCCCGGAGTTTTAATTGACGGAATGGATGTTTTTGCAGTAATTGACGAAGGCAAAAAAGCGGTTGATTATGTTAGAGCTGGTAATGGCCCGATGATTTTAGAAATGGACACCTACCGTTATCGTGGCCACTCAATGTCTGATCCGGCGACTTACAGAAGCAAAGAAGAAGTTAATTGCAAAAAAGAAAATGAAGATCCAATTGATAATTTAAGATCGTTTATTTTAGAAGGTGATATTGCCACTGAAGCCGAGATAACTTCGATTGATAAAAAGGTTAAAGAAGAAGTTAATGAAATTGCCGAATTTGCCAAGAACAGCCCAGAGCCAGATGAATCCGAGCTTATGACTGATATTTATACTGCAAATTTATGAGACAAAAATCTCTAAAAACATTAGAAGAAATTAGAGCGAAGCGCGAAGAAATTTATAAAATTGCCAAGAAATATTGTGTTTCTAACATTAGGGTTTTTGGATCGGTTGCTAGAGGTGAGGATAATAAAAATAGTGACATAGACTTGCTAGTAAGCATTGATTACAAAAGCTACGGAAGTGGTTTTGCAAGAGTTGATTTTAAATATGAAATTGAAGAATTTTTACATAAAAAGACTGATATAATCTCAGAAGACGGTGTGAGTAAGTTTTTAAAAGACAGAATTTTTAGTGAGGCGGTGGCAATATGAAAGATGATTTGATGTATCTTGAGCACATAATTGATTCAATTGAGCATACTGAAAAGTATATAGATGGAATTGATGAGATAGAAGATTTTACTGCTGATGAAAAATTATGTGATGCGGTAGTTAGAAGATTAGAAATTATTGGCGAGGCGTCAAATAATATTTCTGAAGAACTAAGAGAAAAATATAATTTAGTTGTTTGGAGAAAGATTATCGATACTCGAAATTTATTGGTTCACGGTTATTTTGGAGTTAGCTATTACAGGTTTGGAACATAGTTAAAAATCATATTCCTGAATTGGAAACGCAAATCAAAAACATTATCAACGATTTAAAAACAAAAAATGGCAATTAGAAAATTAACCGTTCGTGAAGCATTAAAAGAAGCAATGGCAGAAGAGATGCATGCCAACAACAAGGTCTTTGTGATGGGCGAAGAAGTGGCGGAATATAACGGCGCTTACAAAGTGACCCAAGGTTTGCTTGCCGAATTTGGCGACAAAAGAGTGATCGACACGCCAATTACTGAACATGGCTTTGCTGGTATTGGAATTGGTGCAGCGTTTGCCGGACTACGCCCCATCATTGAGTTTATGACTTTTAACTTTGCGATGCAGGCAATTGATCAAATCGTTAACTCAGCTGGCAAAACTAATTATATGTCTGGCGGGCAAGTGGTTTGTCCAATCGTGTTCAGAGGTGCAAATGGTGCAGCCTCCAGAGTTGGCGCACAACATTCGCAATGTTATGCGGCGTGGTATGGTGCAATACCCGGATTAAAAGTTGTCTCTCCTTACAGTGCAGCAGATTGCAAAGGTTTATTGAAAGCAGCAATTCGTGATCAAAATCCAGTAATATTTTTAGAGAATGAATTAACTTACGGTTTAAGTTTTGAAGAAGAATATGACGATGATCACATTGTCGAGATTGGTAAAGCTAAAATTGTCCGCGAAGGTAAAGATGTTACAATTGTAACATTTTCTTTGATGGTAAAATATGCTCTTGAAGCCGCCGAAGAACTGGCTAAACAAGGAATTGAGGCAGAAGTTATCGACATTCGCACCATTCGCCCACTCGATCGCGCAACTATCATTGAATCCGTCAAAAAAACCAATCGCTGCGTAACCGCCGAAGAAGGATTCCCTTTTGCATCAGTTGGAAGTGAAATTGCTGCAATGTTAATGGAAGAAGCATTCGACTATCTTGACGCACCAGTAAAAAGATTGGCATCGGTTGATGCTCCGCTTCCTTACGCTGCCAATTTAGAGAAATTGGCTTTACCAAAAGCTGAAAATATCGTTAATGCAGTTTTAGAAGTTTGTTATAAAAAATAATTCCAACTTAACTTGAGTGTTTTGAAAACATTTCCAATCACCAAACAAGTCTTCATCGCCGCCGCAATTTCATCCGCATTAGTTCTTTATTTTATTTTTTACGCTTTGTTTGGAGATAAGGGTGTGGTCAAATATTTCCAGTTAAAAAAAGAATTACAAAATAAAGAATTCGTCAAAGAAGGTTTAGAAAATAAGATGGAAAATAAACAAAATATGGTCAACGGAATGAGTGTTGAATCTCTAGATCTAGACTTACTAGATGAGGAGGCACGAAAAGATTTGGGCTATGCTGGAAAACAAGAGATTGTGATTTATGATGAAGATCATAAAGTTAAAAAATAGGACTTGCAGTGACAATATCATACCATCCATTTCCGACCCAATAGAACAAAATATAAAATATATGAGAGAATTTTTTAATCATTGCGTCCAAGATGCTGAATATAAACACGAAATTCAAAGAAAACTTTTCCATATTTTAACAATCATAATTCTGCCTTTGCTCTATATTTTTCTAAGCAAAAAACATATGCTGATGTTAATATTTCCACTTTCTCTTCTTATCATTGCTGCAGATTTTTATCGTCACAGAATTCCTCAAATTGAACTAATTTTTAACAAAGCTTTTGGGCATATTTTGCGTGAAACGGAACTAGCAAAAAAGAGTTGGACTGGCGCCAGCTATATGGCAATAGCAGCAATAATTGTTTTTACTATTTGCCCAAAAGCTATAGCCATTTGTGCTTTTAGCATTCTTGCGGTTTCCGATTGTCTTGCCGCTTTGGTTGGCAAAAAAATGACTAGCAAAGAGTTTTTTGAGAAATCAGTTGCTGGCTCAATCGCCTTCGGAGTTAGCGCCTTTATAATCCTCATTATTTGCGGAATTTTTACTCATCAACATTTAGGATATTATCTTTTTGGTGCTTTTGCAGTTTTTGCCACCACAATTATCGAGGCGCGTCCAAGCTTTTTTTCTGTTGATGACAACCTGACAATTCCATTGACCTTCACAACCGTGATGATGTTTTTTGGATTGGTTTGGGATTTACATTATTAAAATGACAAACACACTTTATATCGGCAGCAAACAATTTTCCTCTTGGTCGATGCGTCCTTGGCTTTGTTTGAAATATGCTAGAATTGATTTTGAAGAAGTGATTATTCCGCTACGCACCGATTCAACCAAAGCTAATATTGCTGCCGTTTCTCCCTCAAAAAAAGTTCCGTGCCTAAATTATAAAGGATTGCTTATTTGGGATTCTTTGGCGATTTGTGAATTTATAAACGATCTAAAACCAGAAGCTGAATTATTGCCACAGAACCAAGAAAAACGAGCCATAATAAGATCAGTAGTTGCCGAAATGCACTGCGGATTTTTAGATTTGCGTCAAGAAATGCCAATGGATACCAAATTAAAAACTGAGCAAATGCCCAGTCCGCAAGCTCAAATAAATATCGATAGAATTTTAGAAATTTGGAAGTTAGTCAGGCAAAAATATGGTGACAATGGAGAATTTTTATTTGGCAAATTCAGTATTGCAGACGCCTTCTTTGCACCAGTTATAAGCAGGTTTGTAAGCTATGGGGTTGACGCGGGAGCAATGAAAAATTATATAAAAACTATGACAAATCTGCCAATTTATCAGGAGTGGGTTTTGGCATAATTTGGTTTTTTTGATTCAACTCAGCAATTTCTTTTTTTATCTCATCTTTATTTTTATCCTTTCTCATTTCATTCAAACCCAAAACTTGGTGCTCATTGCCATATAAATCAATTATGGTTGTCACCTCATTTTCGATTCGTGTTTTTTCATTGGCGAGCTCAACAGCAATTTCATTTTTAATTTCTTCAATGCCAATTTCTTTGCCCAAAACATCTAGATCAGCTTTGGCTTTGGCAATTATATGTTTAGTTTTGGCAATAGCTTTAATCAAATAACGCGCCACTTCGGGCAAATCTTTTGGTCCAATCACCAAAACCGCCACAATTAAAATTAATAAAAATTCTCCTAAGGAAATTCCAAACATTATCTTTTTATATCCTCCAAATCAGAATTGGCATCAACATTAAGAAGCAAACCAAAGCCGATCAACATTGTTGCTGTGATGGTTCCGCCATATGAAATTAAAGGGAGTGGCGCACCAACAACTGGCAGCAAACCCATTCCCATTCCCATATTGATAAAAATGTGGATAAACAAAATATTAGTAATGCCCAGTGCCAAAAGTCTGCCAAATTGATGTTTGGTTCTAAGAGCGATTTTGGTTCCCATATAAATTATCAAAACATAAACAACGATGGTAAAAACGCTGCCGACAAAACCCAACTCTTCGGAAAGCATTGTGAAAATAAAATCAGTTTGTTTTTCTGGTAAAAATTCGAGCTGACCTTGTGTGCCATTTAAATAACCTTTGCCAAAAAAACCGCCCGACCCAATCGCAATTTTAGACTGAATGATGTTGTAACCACTTCCAAGCGGGTCACTATCTGGGTTGATAAAATTTAAAACCCGATGTTTTTGATAATCATAAAGCACAAAAATCCATAAAAATGGAATAGCAATTAATGCTGAAGCGCCAGCAAAAATAAATTTCCACAGCCTCACTCCAGCAACAAATAAAATTGAAACACCAACTAAAAGCAAAATTGTTGCAGTGCCCAAATCGGGTTGATCAAAAATAAAAAATGCCGGAACCCCAATCATAAAGACTGGGATGATGGTATATTTAGTTTTTTCAATATCATCAGCATCAATATTGTAAAAATATTTTGCCATAGCAAAAACCAATGTCACCTTCATAATTTCTGACGGTTGCAAAGCCAAGCCACCAAATCTAAACCAACGGGTTGCACCCATCGCGTTATGCCCCATCACATCAACAGCAATAATTAGAATGAGCGCAAGTGCATAATAAAAATAGGCGGTCTGTAGCCAAAATCTAATATCAACAATAGCAATTAAAAGCATTATTGGGAAAAAGATAGCGAAGAAAATTAGTTGCTTGAAAAGCCATGGATGAAAATTTCCACCGGCAGCAGAATAAAGCATCACAAAACCGATGCTTGATAAAATTAAAATCAGAGAAATTAGTCGCCAATTTAGGGTTAAAATTTTCTCAATAATTGATTTGTCGTTCTCAAAATATGATAACATTTTATAGTAAGTTTGAAAGTGCCGCCAATATTGAATTTCTTGGTCTCATTAAAACATCTTGATATTAATAATCAAGTTGATTAGAGTTCAAAAATTGTCGAGTTTTTAGTTTCTTATTACCTTTATCCAAGCAATGTCAAAGCCAGCCAAGACAACACAAAATTCTGATGCTGCAATCGAACAAAAACCGATTGAAAAAGACAGTAAAAAAGCTGGGCAAAAATTTAAAATTAAAAGTTGGTATTCCAATCGTTATCAAATTGTTGTTGTTCAAAGAAATATTTTATTATTGCTCGCAACTTTGCTGACTATTGCAATGACTACTTCAATCATCTTCGTTAAATTTGTTGTCTCTTCAAAATCTCTTGAACCTTATGTTATTGAAGTTGAACAAAAAAGTGGCGTTCCCACTATCGTCAATCAATTAACATCTCAAACCTTAACTGCTGACGATGCGGTTAAAAAGTATTTCATCAACCAATTTATTCAATCTGCCGCAGCCTATGACGCCAAGACTTACAAGCTTGATGCTGAAAGAGTTAGGTTGCTTTCCACACAGGGAATTTATGCCGATTTTCGTACCAGAATTAACCCTAGAGAATTAGGCGCGGATTCAAAAATTGAGCTGCGGATTAAATCAATAAAATTTTTAGATCCAGCAACTGTGCAAATTCGGATCTTAAGAACAACCACAACCAAAGAAAAGGGAGCTGTCAATAAAGATGAGGTTATCACTATGGGTTTTTACTTTACCAACCTCACTTTGAGCACAGAAGAAAGATTGATTAACCCGCTTGGGTTTCAAGTGACTAACTTTTCAATCACTGAGGAAATATTTGAATATTAGATGAAATTGCCAAAAATAATTGCCATTACAATTTTTGCCATCATCTTCGGATCAAGCAATATCTTTGCTCAAAGATCTGCTCCTCAAACCGTTGTTCCGGTTACGACTGACTCAAGAATTAAAACTTTGGTTTATAATGCCAATGAAGTCTACCAATTAAAATTTCACTACGGCTATCAATCCTTCATTGAATTTGCCGATGATGAAGAAACTGAAATGATTTCTATTGGAGAATCTTTCGCTTGGCGCCTGACTCCGGCCGGCAAAAGATTGTTTATTCGTCCACTAGAAATTGGTGCTCACACCAATATGACCATCATCACCAATAAAAGAACTTATCAATTCGATATTGCCTCAGCTGAATATGACGGCAGAGCTGATGAAGAGCTGGTTTATACCGTGCGTTTTTATTATCCAGAACTTGGGGTTTCTATTCCAATTCCGCCACAATTATCACAACCAAATATTCCTCAAAACGCAAGACCGCAGGCTTCTACAACAATAGTCAAAACTCCGATTCCGACACAATTTATTGGTCAAAATTTGAGTCCGGAAATAATGCGAACCGAAGGAGAATTAAATTTCCGCTATTCAATCGCGGGCTTATCTGACAACATCACGCCCCTCAAAATTTATGATGATGGCAAAGAAACATTCTTTCAGTTTAAAGATAAAAATCTGATAGTGCCAGCCATCAACACTGTTGATATTTTTGGCAATGAGCAATCAGTGGGTTATTCTATAAGAGAGTCTTTTGTTGTGGTTCAAGGTGTTTCACCACAATTCACTTTGCGTCTGGCTGATAGTTTGATTTGTGTTTTCAACGAAAAAATTGTTTCTCGCCCCAAATCAGCCAGAGCTAACATCTACGAAAAAAGAACCCGATAATTTCACCCAATTTTATGAATATAATCCTTCTTGCCTCTAACCCAAAACTTTATTCTAACGGCAGATTGATTGAGGCTGCCAAAAAAGCTGGGCACAATATTATTTTTGTCAATATTCGAGATTGCTATATCAACATCACTGCCAGCAAACCAGAGGTTTATTATAAAAACGGCAAAAAATTAGAAAATATCGACGCCATTATTCCTCGAATTAAACCCGCAATGACTTTCTATGGAACCACTCTGGTTCGCCAATTTGAAATGATGAATGTCTATTGTCTGAACAAATCATCCGCCATCGCCAGCTCTCGCGACAAACTTAATACTTTACAACTTCTCTCTCACGAAAATTTGCCAATGCCCATCACCAGCTTTTCGCATTCGGTTTATGAAACAAAACAGTTAATGCAAATGGTTGGTGGCGCACCTTTAGTGATTAAATTGCTGGAAGGAACTAAAGGAATTGGCGTGGTTTTAGCCGAAAGCAACAAAGCCGCTGAAAGCGTAATCAATGCTTTTAAAAGTTTGAAGGCCGATATTTTAGTGCAAGAATACATCAAAGAATCCAAAGGTCGCGATATCAGATGTTTCGTGGTTGGCGATCAAGTTGTTGCCGCGATGGAACGCCAAGCCGAAGAAGGTGAATTTCGCGCTAATATGCATTTAGGCGGCAAGGCTATTGCAGTTCAAATCACTGATGAGGAGAGAGCTATTGCCATCAAGGCAGTTAAGACTATCGGTCTAGATATTGCTGGCGTTGATATGGTTCGCTCCAATTTTGGTCCCAAAATTTTAGAGGTAAATTCTTCGCCAGGATTAGAGGGAATTGAAGCAGCAAGCGGAGTTAATATTGCTGATAAGATCATTAATTTTTTGGAAAAACAAATTTCATAAAAAATTATTACACGCGCTTCGTGTCATCTCCGACTTGATCGGGGATGACACCGAGAAGAGAAAATTAACGACCTATTTACAATCAATGCAAAATATTGAATCCATTAAAACTGACTTTTCTATACAAATATCTGAAGCAAATTCTTTAGAAAAATTAGAAGATTTGCGAGTAAAATTCCTAGGCAAAAAGGGCTTGATAACTGATTTGATGATTGGCTTGAAAGATCTGGATTTGGAAGCTAAAAAACATTTTGGTGCTCTGATCAACCAACTAAAAACTGAAGCAACTAACTCAATTCAAAATAAAAAAGAACAACTCGAATTAATCAATCTCAATCAAACACTGGCAAGCGAAAAACTCGATTTAACTGCGCCCTTCAGACAAGAAAATCAAGGCTCCATACACCCAATCTCCCAAACCATCAACGAGATAAAAAACATTTTTGGCAAACTTGGTTTTGAAATGATTGATGGCCCAGAAATTGAGGACGACTTCCATAATTTTAGCGCGTTGAACATTCCCGAAAACCACCCAGCGCGCCAAATGCAAGATACTTTTTATCTGCCCGAATCTGCTGACAAAAAAATGCTCTTACGCACCCACACTTCTAGCGTGCAAATTAGAAAAATGCTTGAACAAAAACCGCCACTTAAAATTATTTCTCTGGGCAAAGTTTATCGCTCTGACTCTGACCAAACTCACACGCCAATGTTC
>CAMDOL010000054.1 GCA_945903615.1 Rickettsia typhi
TTGCCGCCAGTTTATTTCTCAAGCAGGAAAATCGAAAGTGGATTGTATTATTGTTGAGTAAAGTCTTATACCAAATTCAATCTTAAATTCGTCTTTAAGCTTCGTCTTTTTGGTAAAAATTTGCTTGAAGAATTTAGAGGCAGAGCCTACTGCCTCTTGCATTTTCCGTCGCAATTTTTCCTCAAAAATACTTTGCTTAAATGATGAATTTAAGATGAACTTTGGTATAAGAAGCGCGGCAGGATAATTTATAAAAACTAATCTCTCAAGTAATTTTTGAAAATCTAACACAAATAAATATGTTGCTGTAAAATATTTTATACATTTTTTAAAGGTGCCATAAATATTAAATTTAGTTATTAATCTTTAATATCCGAGTTAAAATCTTTTTTCCAGATCAATCTTAGAGCGTTTAAAATTGCCACTACATCAATAATTTCTTGCAAAATTGCACCTCCAACTGGGGTGATTAAGCCTCCAGCGGCAAAAGCCATACCAATAAAACTAAAAATCATTCCACCAACCGCACTTTGAAAGGCGATCTTTCGCATATCTTCGCTAATATGAATTAAATCATCAACTCTTGCCAAGCTGTTTTCCATAATTACCGCTTTAGCAGCTTCGGAAGTTACGATATTGTGTTGACCAAAAGCCAAACCAACTGTTGCGGCAGCTAGTGCTGGGGCATCATTAATGCCATCCCCCATAAAAAGAGTTGGTGCTTTTTTGGTTTCAGTGCGAACAATTTCTAACTTTTGCTCTGGGCTTTGTGAGGCATAAGTATTGGTTATTCCAAACAGATTGGCTAAATATTTTACCTCTGATTCTCTATCACCAGAGACTAACATAATTTTTTTGAAATGATGAGTTGGCGCCAGATGATTGATGAACTGTTTTCCGGTTAAAATTGGTCGATCGTGAAAGATTAAAAGAGCGGCGATTTTTTTATTCACAACCACAACACATTCAAGCCCCGAGGCAGTTTTTGGCAATAATTCTAAACCATTTTTTAAATCTATATCTTCAGATTTACTAATTTTATTTCTAGAAGTAATAAAAATTTCTTGGTTCAAAATATGCCCTTTTAAGCCTTGCCCTGGCTTTTCTGAGATATCACTAACTTCTAAAAGTTGAATATTTTTTTTCTTAGCTGATTTAGTTATTGCTATTGCCAAAGGATGTCTGGAATATTGCTCAAGGCTTGCGACTAGCTGCAATATTTGATCTGATGTAAAATTTTCTAATGTCATTATCTCGTTCAATTCTGGCTCTCCGGCGGTTAGGGTTCCGGTTTTATCAAAAATGGCTGTGGTGCAAATTGGCAATTGCTCTAGAACGGTCGGGTCTTTAATAATAATGCCATTTTTTGCTGCAACTGATATAGCGCTGATGATAACAATGGGAATGGCGATTAAAAGTGGGCAAGGAGTTGCGACGACTAGCACTGCTAAAAACCTCATTACATCAGCAGTTAAATACCAAGTGAGCAACGCAAAAGATAAGGCCATCGGTGCAAAAACCGCGCCAATTTGATCGCCCAATCTACGCAGCTTTGGTCTTTTAGTTTCAGCATCTTGCATAACTTGCATAATTTTAGAATACCTAGAATCAGCAGCTAATTTTTCTGCTTTTATTACTAATAAGTTTTCACTATTGATTGATCCAGACAAAACCTTTGATCCTGGAGCTTTGCAAAGTTGATAAGGCTCTCCTGTTAAGTAAGATTCATCCATTGTTCCACGACCATCAACCACAACGCCATCAACTGGTGAGGTTTCAAAAGGATAAATTGCGATTAAATCGCCAATTTCAATTTCATTAATTTTTATATCTAAAATTTGGTCAGAGCTTTTTTTGTGAGCAATTGCCGGCATTCTTTTGGCAAGAGCTTCTAGTGCAAAAGAAGCTTTTTTACTCGCATAACTTTCTAAAGATTGACCACTAGCAAGCATTAATATGATTAGATCTGCAGCTAAAAATTGTTCTAGATATATTGCGGTTATAAGTGCAATTGCTGCCAGCAAATCAGAGCCAAGATCCCCACGAAATAATCTCAAGATAATTTCTAATAATATAGGTATTCCACCAATAATAATAACGGATAGAAGAGGAATATTGGTAATCGAGAATATTGCTTGATCTTGATTGGTAGAGATTAATTTTATAATTAGGTGAATGACAAGAGCAATAAAAGATGTTGCGGTTAAAAAATTATACCATTTCGATTTTAGTGTCATAATATAGGTTTATTGATGAAGTTTGAATTATTCTAAATATAAAAATCTTAAAATAAATGACAGTCTTGATATACCTTATTCCTATCGCTTTATTACTTGGTGCTGGCGGGCTAATTGCTTTTTTATGGTCACTTAAAAATAAACAATTTGAAGATTTGGAAGGAGCGGCGAATCGCATTTTGTTTGAAGATGAGAAGAATAATAAAATTATCTAGCTCTTTTATTTATAAATAATTATTCTTCCCTTCTTAAGGAACCTCTGAACAGCTAAAAATTGATATTTCTGAGGATTTTTTGAGTAAAAATTTCATTACTTTTGGGTGGAATATTTCCATATTTCACCAAAAATAATGGAATTTATGCCAAAAAAGACCAGAAATATCAATTTTTCTAAAACATTGCTTTAGTTGTTCAGAGGTTCCTTAATTACTCCTCTTTAGTTTTTAAAATCAGCATATGACCAAAACCATAAATATCGTTGCTCTAAGCCTAATTGCCTTATTGCTATTTGGTGTCAGCACTGGCTTTTATTTGGTGAAAAAATATAGCAGCAATTTACCTGACTATGAACAATTAAAATCTTATAGTCCGCTTATCACCACTCGTCTTTACGCTGCTGATGGAAAATTGCTCACCGAATATTCTAAAGAAAAAAGAATCTTCGTTCCAATACATACTATTCCTCAACATTTAATCGACTCCTTTTTGGCGGCAGAAGATAGTAACTTTTATAAAAATTCTGGGATTGATCCTTTAGCAATTATTCGTGCAGCAATAAAAAATGTGTTTTCAGTTATCAGTGGTGATCAAATTTCTGGCGGTGCTTCTACCATTACTCAACAGGTGGTTAAAAACTTTTTACTTTCCAATGAAAGAACTTTGCAAAGAAAAATCAAGGAAGCAATTTTAGCATTTCGAATGACAGCAACTTTCTCTAAAGATGAAATTTTAGAACTTTATTTAAACCAAATTTATTTAGGATCTGGCTCATACGGAGTTGCTGCAGCATCGCAAGCTTATTTTGACAAATCAATCGATGATCTTTCTATAGAAGAAATGGCTTTGCTTGCCACCCTACCTAAAGCCCCATCCAAACTTGATCCACGAAAAAATATTGTTAAAGCCAAAGACAGAAGAGATTGGGTGATTGGGCGAATGATTGAGGAAAATTTTATTACCAAAGAAGAGGGTGAGGCAGCAATAGCAAGACCAATTGTTCTAAAAGAGCAAGGTGATGATGAAATTGTTAAGGCTGAATTTTTCTCTGACGCAGTAAAAAAAGAACTAACCACTCTTTATGGATCTGATAATGTTTTTGAAAGCGGAATTGTGGTTCGAACCACTCTTGATCCTGAAATGCAAAAATATGCAGCAACCTCTCTGCAAGCAGGTATTGAGGCTTATGACACTAAGCATGGTTATCGTGGTGCACTAGGAAAAATTAGTAATGTCTCTGGATTTGATTGGGCAGAAAAATTGAAATCTTTTCAAGTTAAAGAGCTACATAAGGATAGTTGGAGCAAAGCTGTAGTTTTAAGCATAACCAATAATACTGCCAACATTGGTATTGAAGATGGAGGGCTTGGAATAATTGATTTGGTTGATCTTAAATGGGCAAGAAAACATTTGGGAACCAACAGTCTTGGTGCTGTAGTAAAAAAAATCAATGATGTGCTAAATGTTGGCGATGTAATTATGGCTGAGGAAGCTGGAAGTAAAGCTGGAAAATATTTCTTGCGACAAATTCCAGATGTTAACGGCGCATTTTTAGCAATGGATCCTCACAGCGGTAGAGTTTTGGCAATGATGGGTGGATATGTTGATGCGGTAAATCAATTCAACCGCGCCACTCAAGCCCAAAGACAACCAGGATCAGTGATGAAAACTTTTGGTTATATCACCGCACTAGAAAATGGGCTTACCCCCGCAACAATAATTATAGATGAGCCAATCACTCTTGATCAAGGTAGCGGTCTACCTCCATATCAACCAACCAACTATTCTAATAAATTTTATGGTCCAACCACGCTTCGAGAAGGGTTGGAAAATTCAATTAATGTTACAACCGTTAAAATGGCTAGACAAGTTGGTTTGGATAAAGTTTCAGAGACTATCTCTAGGTTTGGAATCGCTAATAACCAGCCCGCAATTTATTCAAGTGTTTTAGGATCGATTGAAACCAGCTTAACTAATATTGTTACCGCCTACTCAACTATCGTTAATGGTGGTAAAAAAATTAGCCCAGCAATTATCGAAAAAATTCAAGATCGCGATGGAAAAACTATTTACAAAAGAGACAAAAGAAGTTGCGATGATTGTATTTTGAGTGAAAACGGCGGCATTATTATTCCATCATTACCCGATGACAGAGCAAGAATTGTTGACCCAGCGACAGCCTATCAAATTACTTCAATGCTAGAAGGTGTTGTGCAGAGAGGCACATCAGTGCGTGCCAAATCAATTGGTAAAATCATTGGCGGCAAAACTGGAACCACCAACAATTCAGTTGATTCGTGGTTTGTTGGCTTTTCTCCTGATTTAGTCGCTGGTGTTTATGTTGGATTTGACACGCCAAAAACATTAGGTAGTGGCGAAACTGGAGCTTCTATAGCCTTGCCAATATTTATTGATTTTATGAAACAGGCTTTAAAGAATATTCCATCAACTCCATTTAGAGTTCCTAATGATGTTAAGTTCGTTAAGATTGACCGCACCACTGGGGCACTTCCAACTCCAGAAACTCCAAAAGAAAATATTATTTTTGAATCCTTTAAGCTGAATGATGTGGTTGAAGAAGATTCAAATATTAAACCAGAAAAAGCTGAAGGGGAAGAAGACGGGGTCAATTCAGAAACAACAGGAATTTATTAGAATTGAAGATTAAACCTCTTCAATTCTAATCAAATTTAGTTGACCAATCTGGTTGCTATATTCCAATTTTTTTACGCAAGCAGTAATTTTTTCTTCACTAATTTTAGCGGTTTTTAATCCATAAATTATTTTATTCTCTTCAATTTCTTCAATAATAGTCTGCTCCAAATCATCTTCACTGAAAGTTTCTTGAATAAAGTTGCTCTCCAAAGCAAAGGTTTTTTCTATCACGAATCGTAAATAATAATTTCCAATTCTAGTTTTAACATTTGCGATTTCAATTTTGCTTAACTGGTCTGAACCAGCTCCAAATGGCATTGCAAAACGATTATTAGCAATATCAATCACATCTGCAACAATTGCTGAAGCGGTAGTTTTTGAGCCAGCACCACGACCAATTTGCCAATTCCAATTAGCGTTATCAGCCAGAGTTGCGATGCAGTTAAAAGAATCACCAACATTAGCCACAACACTATTCTGAGGCACTAAACAAGGATAAACTGCTTGTTTGATATTGTTACCACCTAAATCTTCAAACATTCCCAGCAATTTAATTTTATAACCAAACTCCGCTGCAAATTTAATATCGAAGAGAGAGATTTTGGTGATACCTTCAATGTGCATTCCGTCTAGCTTGACAACAGAATTTTTAGTAATCGCTGCCAAGATAGCAATTTTGTGAGCTGTGTCCACTCCTTCAATATCAAAGGTTGGATCCGCTTCGGCATAACCTAAATCTTGTGCTTGCTTCAAAGCATCGGCAAAGCTGGCTTCATCAATTTCCATCTTGCTTAAAATATAATTACAAGTGCCGTTTAAAATCGCATAAATTTTGCTGATTTGATTTGCTGCCAGACCTTCACGAAGAGTTTTGATCACCGGAATTGCACCAGCAACTGAAGCTTCAAAAGCTAAAGCCACATTATTTTCTTCGGCTAATTTAGTTAGCTTCAGACCATGAGTTGCAATCATCGCCTTGTTAGCGGTGATAAAATGTTTTTTATTTTTGAGAGATTTTTGACAAAGTTCATATGCGATTCCATCCGCTCCACCGATAGTTTCAATGATCACATCAATGTTTTTATCATCAGCTAAATCCAGAGGATTGGTATAAAATTTAACTTTAGTTTCATCAACAAAATCTTTTTTTGTGCGGCTTGATACTGCAACCAGATTGATTTGATTTAAAGATCTTTTGTTGAGCAGCTCAATTTGATTAGTCAAAATTTTATAAACCCCGCCACCAACAATTCCAAGTCCAGCCACAGCAACATTTAATTTGGCAACATTAATTTGTTTCATTTGATTTTTTTAGAAATTAAAAGGAGGCGAATTCTAATTTGAATTGCAACTTAAATTCAAGTTGTTTGTTGTTTTTTATTTTTGAGAGCTAATAATTGACGGCTTCAAATCATTATTTCCTCATTATTCTCAGATTATTCTCATATTATTATCAGGCACTCACAAATGACTAAAAAAAAATATTATCCCGATCCTAATCAAGATTTTAATTTTGCTGGAGCCGAAGAAGAAATTTTAAAATTTTGGCAAGAAAATAAAATTTTTGAAAAATCAATTCAAAATCGTCAGGAAGAAAATGATTATTCCAATCTTGAAGAAGAAGATAACACCTCGCCTGCTGGCTGTTGCGTGAAGGGCAATTGCAAAACTCACCAAGATAAAAATAGCGCCAATGGGAACGAATTCGTTTTCTACGATGGTCCACCTTTCGCCAACGGCTTGCCGCATTATGGTCATTTACTCACTGGTTACATCAAAGATATTTTTGCCCGCTATCAAACTCAAAAAGGCAAAAAAGTTGAACGCAAATTTGGCTGGGACACGCACGGCTTGCCGGTGGAAATGGAGGTTGAAAAAGAGTTAGGGGTTTCTGGTCAAATCGCCATCAAAGAATATGGCATTGAAAAATTCAACGCCGCCTGCCGCACTTCAGTGATGAAATATGCTGGCGAATGGAAAAACTATGTTGCTCGCCAAGGACGCTGGGTGGATTTCGACAATGGTTATAAAACGATGGATGTCAATTATATGGAATCGGTTTTATGGGCTTTTGGTGAGCTTTATAAAAAAGGTTTAATGTATGAAGATTTGCGCGTCGTGCCATATTCTTGGGCTTGCCAAACTCCGCTTTCGAATTTTGAAACACGGATGGATAATGCTTATCGCCGAAAGGAAAGCAAGGCGGTGACGGTTAAGTTTGAATTGGAAGAAGTGCCGGAATTTTTGCTTGAGCATTTTGACCCCTCCCCAAATCTTGCTGGGCAAGATTTGACCCTCCCTCAAGGGGAGGGTTATAAAAACCGAGTTTTTCTATTAGCTTGGACAACTACACCTTGGACATTACCTTCAAATTTAGCATTAGCAGTTGGCAAAGATATTGATTACACAGTTTGCCATTTTAAAGCAGGCGGGAATCCAGAAACTTACATTCTGGCTGAAAGTTCTCTGGAAAAATATAAAAAGGAATTTGGTGAATTTGAAATTGTTAAAAAATTCAAAGGAAGTGATTTATTAAAACTGAATTATAAACCTTTATTCCCTTACTTCACAACCCACGAAAAAGTTCAAAACAATAAACAAGCTTTTACCATTCTTCACGGTGATTTTGTTACAACTGATTCTGGAACTGGCGTCGTTCACATCGCCCCCGGATTTGGAGAAGATGATCAACTTCTTTGTAAAGCGAGTGGCATCCCAACCCTCTGCCCAGTTGATGAAGGTGGAAAATTTACTTCAGAAATTTTTGATTTACCTCGATCTAATCACTCCCCCCTTGAGGGGGAGTCGCAGAGCGTTAGCGATACGGTGGGGGGTAATTTTTCTTTAAAACATCGTCAAGTTTTTGAAACCAATGATGACATTATCAAATATTTAAAACTTCAAAATTCTTGGCTTAAAACTGAACAATATTTACACGATTATCCCCATTGCTGGAGAACCGATACACCCTTGATTTATAAGGCTGTGCCCTCTTGGTATGTTGAAGTGACAAAAATTCGTGATCAGATGGTGGCAAATAATCAGCAAATAAATTGGATTCCCGATAACATTAAAGATGGGCAGTTTGGCAAGTGGCTGGAAGGAGCCAGAGATTGGTCAATTTCACGCAATCGGTTTTGGGGTTGTCCGGTGCCGGTTTGGAAATCAAGCGATCCACAATATCCACGCATTGATGTTTATGGCAGCTTGGCGGAAATGGAAAAAGATTTTGGTCGATTGCCGCTTGATGCTGATGGAAAAGTTAATTTGCATCGCCCATTTATTGATGAATTAACTCGCCCCAACCCTAACGATCCAACCGGAAAATCACAAATGGTGCGGGTGACAGATGTGCTTGATTGTTGGTTTGAAAGCGGATCAATGCCTTATGCGCAATGTCATTATCCGTTTGAAAATAAAGAATGGTTTGAAAATAATTTTCCTGCCGATTTTATCACCGAATATTTGGCACAAACTCGTGGATGGTTTTATACTTTAATGGTTTTATCCACAGCTTTGTTTGGCAAACCGCCTTTTAAAAATGTAATTTGCCACGGCACAATTCTTGATGAAAATTCTCAAAAACTTTCAAAAAGATTAAAAAATTACGCTGATCCATTAGAGATTTTTGCGCAGTACGGATCAGATGCGATGAGGTTTTATATGATCTCACAGCCAGTTATGAAAGGGCAAGAACTTAGAATTGACAAAGAAGGAAAAGCAATTCGTGATACTTTGCGACTAGCAATCAAACCATTAATCAACGCCTATAATTTTTTCTGTCTTTACGCAAATTCAGATGGAATTAAAGCTGAAAGGATTGCTGGCTCTGGCTCAGTTGTCAATATTATGGATCATTATATTTTAGCTAAATTAAAATCTGCAACTTTAGCAATTGATTTGGCGATGCAAAATTATGACACACCAACCGCATGCAATGAATTTATTGGATTCTTTGAAGTGCTCAATAATTGGTATATCAGACGCAGCAGAAATCGTTTTTGGAAATCTGAAATCGATGAGGATAAAAAGCAGGCTTATAATACTTTATATACAGTTTTGCTTATAATGTGCGAAGCCTCTGCCCCACTGCTTCCATTCGTCACTGAAAAAGTTTGGAAGGATTTGACTAAATAAATTTTATCAATTTCATTTAGTCATCCCAGCGAAAGCTGGAATCCAGTTTTATATAAAATACAAATGAACTATCATCACATTTTCCATTCTGGCAATTTTGCCGATGTTTTTAAACATCTAATTCTCTGTCTTTGTCTAGAA
>CAMDOL010000055.1 GCA_945903615.1 Rickettsia typhi
AAAACTAAGTGCAAAAAATCTAGTGGATAATTAACCAAATTATCATGGACACATATTAACCAAGTTTGTATAGCTATGTTTGCTATAAACAAAGAAAATGCAATATAACCAAGAACAGTAAATAGTGGTAAATTTTTATTTGAATCAAATTTGAGTTTCATTCCCGAAGTAAATTTCTTAATTGTTAGTTTTATTAGAATAAATTCATAATCTAGTCAAAGCAACGCTCAAGATCAAAAAAGAATAAACAGGCGGAAAAATAGGTAAAAAGTTCGAAAAAAACCTCAAAAACCCGCTCGCTACCCAAACAAATAAAATCGAACTAAAATGGCTGGAGCCAGTAAAATCCGATCAGGTAATTTTTTAAAAATACCTGATGCCCAGAGACAGAGAGAGAATTTTTGCTGAATTTTAGAGAATTTTGCTGAAAATTAACTTTGCAAACAACTCTTGTAAGAAATAGTCAAAACCTGTGAAGTGCCGCCAGTGTTGGGCTTGAAGCCATGGAGGAAAAAATTAGAAAATCAACGAGAGAGAAAGTTTGTAAAAAAAGATGGTGGAGCTATCCGGATTCGAACCGGAGACCTCTTGCATGCCATGCAAGCGCGCTACCAACTGCGCTATAGCCCCCAAAAATTAGTATTTAGTTGGACAGTTGTATTTTGGAAAATCTGACCATAGAATGAGCGAGTAATTTAGACTGTCCAATTTGTAAAATCAATCCTAGAAATCAAAATGTCCGAGCCAATAAAAATTACTTTTCCTGATGGCAATATTAAAGAGTTCGATAAAAATATTACTGGTTTTGAAATTGCTAAATCAATTTCTGTAAGCCTTGCCAAAGCAGCTTTGGCAATAAAGGTTAATGATGAGCTTTGGGATTTATCCAGAGCAATTGAAGATGATGCAATCATCGCAATTATCACTTCCAAATCTTCTGAGGCTTTAGAAATTATTCGCCATGATACCGCACATTTGATGGCAGAAGCGGTGAAAGAATTATTCCCAGAAACTCAAGTAACAATTGGCCCTGCAATTGAAAACGGATTTTATTATGACTTCGCGCGCAAGTCTCCATTTGCTTTGGAAGATTTAGAGAAGATTGAAAAAAAGATGTTGGAAATTTCTAAGCGTGATGAAAAAATTATTCGCGAAGTTTGGGATCGCAATGAGGCGGTCAAATTCTTTGAAAAACAAGGTGAAAAATATAAAGCCGAAATTATTTCTTCAATTCCAGCTGATCAAAAAATTACACTCTATCGCCAAGGAAATTTTATCGATTTATGTCGCGGTCCGCACTTGCCTTCAACTTCTTATGTTAAACATTTCAAGCTAATGAAGCTCGCCGGAGCCTATTGGCGTGGCGATTCTAAAAACGAAATGTTACAAAGAATTTATGGAACCGCATGGGAATCTAAAGAATCTTTAGATGGTTATTTAAAAATGCTTGAAGAAGCAGCAAAGCGTGATCACCGCAAAATTGGCAAAGAATTAGATTTATTTCACATTCAAGAAGAAGCAACTGGATCAGTGTTTTGGCATCCAAATGGTTATATAATTTATCGTGAGATTGAAAATTATATCCGCCAAAAATTGCAGCAAAATAATTATGTCGAGGTAAAAACTCCACAAATGATTGATAAAGTTTTGTGGGAAAAATCTGGGCATTGGGAAAAATTTCGCGATAATATGTTTGTCGCTCAAAGTGAAGATAGAACTCTGGCAATCAAACCTATGAACTGTCCGGGGCATATTCAAATTTTTAATCAACATTTAAAATCATATCGCGAACTGCCACTGAGAATGGCAGAATTTGGATCTTGCCATCGCAACGAATCTTCTGGCTCACTTCACGGCATTATGCGCGTGCGTGCTTTCACTCAAGATGATGCTCATATTTTTTGCGAAGAATCACAAATCAATTCTGAAACTGTCGCTTTCTGCAAATTGCTCAAAGAAGTTTATTATGATTTTGGCTTTACCAATATTAAAGTTAAATTCTCAACTCGCCCTGAGGTTCGTGCTGGAAATGATGAGACTTGGGATAAGGCAGAAGCTGCCTTAGCAAACGCCGTTAAGGCTGCCAATCTAGATTGTGTTTTAAATCCGGGAGAAGGCGCATTTTACGGCCCAAAATTAGAATTTACTTTGGTTGATGCCATTGGCCGCGAATGGCAATGTGGAACTTTGCAAGTTGATTTTATTTTACCAGAAAGATTGGATGCGCAATATGTTGCATCGGATGGCACCCGCAAGCGTCCAGTAATTCTGCACCGCGCTGTGCTCGGAACTTTTGAACGCTTCATTGGAATTCTCATCGAAAACTGCGCTGGAAAATTTCCATTATGGCTCGCTCCAGTTCAAATTATAGTTGCTCCAATTACCAATGATTTTAATGATTATGTGTTGCAGGTTGTCGAAAAATTAAAAGCCCAAGGATTCAGGGTTGAGGCTGATTTAGCGCATGAAAAAATCAACGCCAAAATCCGCGAACATTCTCTAAAAAAAATTCCCTATATTTTAGCTGTTGGTGCCAGAGAAAAAGAAAGCGGATCAGTTGCAGTTAGAAAATTTGGTGAAGAAGGACAAAAGATGGTGGCACTTGAAGAGTTTATTTTAGAGGCACAACAACAAATTAGAAACAAACAATAACCAAAAAATGACAAATCAAAAAATCAAATGTGCATTAATTTCTGTTTCTGATAAATCTGGAATAATTGAATTGGCAAAATTTTTAACTGCTCAGGATGTTGAGATTATCTCCACTGGTGGCACTTTCAAATTGCTTAAGGAAAATAAAATTCCTGCTAAAGATATTTCAGAATTCACTGGATTTCCAGAAATTATGGATGGCAGAGTTAAAACTTTGCATCCCAAAGTTCATGGCGCTTTGCTTGCTGTGCTTGATGATAAAGAGCATCAAAAACAAGCTAAAGAAAATCATATTTCTTGCATCGATTTATTGATTGTCAATCTTTATCCATTTGTGCAAACGGTTAAGAAAGGCGCGGATTATGAAACGGTGGTTGAAAATATTGATATTGGCGGCCCATCAATGATTCGTTCAGCGGCAAAGAATCATCTCTATAAAACAGTTATCACTGATGCTCTTGACTATGAGAATCTCAAAAATGAAATGCAAAAAAATGGTGGTGCAACCAGCTTGGGGTTTAGACAAAATCTTGCTCGCAAAGCTTTCACAACCACAGCCAACTATGACCAAGCCATTGCCAATTATTTTACCAAAAATCAAGAAATCGATTTTGCCCCAAGTTTAATTTTGCCCACAACTTTAAAACAAACTTTGCGTTATGGCGAAAATGCACATCAAAAGGCGGCGCTTTATGTTGATGATTTTTCTAGGTTAGGAATTGCTTCAGCAGAACAATTGCAAGGTAAGGAACTTAGCTACAATAATTTTAATGATGCTGATGCAGCGTTTAATATTGCTTTAGAATTTAATGAACCAGTCGCAGTGATTGTTAAGCACGCCAACCCTTGTGGCGTGGCGATTGATGATGAAATTAATGTGGCCTATAAAAAAGCTTTGGAAGCTGATTCTAAAAGTGCGTTTGGCGGAATTGTCGCACTCAATAGAAAAATTGGGCGTGGTTTAGCTGAAGAAATTAGCAAACTATTTTATGAAGTAATTATTGCTCCAGATTTTTCTGATGATGCTTTGCATATCTTTGAGAAGAAAAAAAATTTGCGATTATTAAAAATTAATTTTGCTAAACCAACTAGTCAAAAACAAATCAAATCAATCTCCGGTGGGTTTTTGGTGCAAGATGTTGATGATAAAATAATTGGCGTGGAAGATTTAATAATTGCTGGCAAAAATTTTGCCAACGATAAACAAATTCAGCAACAAATTTTTGCGATGAAAATTTGCAAACATGTTAAATCAAACGCAATTGTGGTGGTGAATAATTTTCAAACTGTTGGAATTGGTGCCGGACAAATGAACCGCGTTGATTCAGTAGAAATTGCCTGCAAAAAAGCAGCAAACTTTATTAATGAAGATGGAAAATTTATCAACAAAGCCATTGATGGAATTTTGGCTTCCGATGCCTTTTTCCCATTTTCTGATAACATCGAAATCGCTAATAAATACGGTATCACCTCCATCATCGCGCCATCTGGATCAATTAAAGATGTGGAGGTCATTTCGGCATGTAACGCTCACAATATTTCACTGTCTTTTGTTGGAAGCAGGCATTTTAAGCATTAAAAGAACCTAGCAGTTGATTAATGTTAATTTTATTGTCGTACAAAGCCCGACCAATGATCACGCCTTGTATTTTTAGTTCAGCAACTTTTTGGACATCAAAAATCGATCCAATTCCGCCAGAAGCAATAACTGGTATTGAAATGCTTTCAGCTAATTTTTTAGTTCCTTCAAAATCAACACCCTCACCCGTTCCATCCCGATTAATATCGGTATAAATTATTGCCGCAACGCCAGCATCTTCAAATTTTTTTGCCAGATCAATAACTGAAGTTGAAGAGCTTTCCACCCAGCCGTGAGTTGCCACCATACCGTTTTTAGCATCAATACCAACCACAATTTGATTAGGAAATTTTTTTGCTGCAACTTTCACCAGTTCAGGATTTTGTAGTGCGATTGTTCCCAAAATTACTCTTTTTAGACCCAGATTCAGCCATTTCTCAATCGTTTCTAGATTTCGAATTCCTCCACCCAACTGCGCAGGAATTGTAATATTTTTTAAAATTTCTTTAACTGATTTTTCATTAGCACAACTGCCGGCAACAGCACCGTCTAGATCAACAATATGTAAAAATTTAAAACCTTGATCTTGAAATTGTTTGGCTTGAGAAGCTGGAGAATCATTGAAAATCGTGGCTTGGCTCATATCGCCTTTATATAAGCGAACACATTTGCCATCTTTTAAATCAATAGCTGGATAGATGATCATTTTAATGATTAATGGTAATGATTATGATTAATCATTAAGGGTGCCTAAAGCAGAAAACCTAGTCGTCTTGGGAGAAACGACTAGGCACCTTTTGCCTAACTTTTAAAGGAGGCAAATAAATTTTATTTTTTAAACCAATATAGTCAAACAAAAAACTGATCACTATTTGCCAACGCATTTTACCAAATCACTCACCAAACCTGTCATCATCTTGGTGTAGCCATTTTGATTATAATTAATTTCACCACCAATTATATCAATCAAAATAAATTTTACCTTATTATTACCAGCGACTTGAAATGCTAAACCACTTCTTTCTTGATAACTTCCTAAAACACAAACCACTTTTTCTCTTTTTATCATATCATTAATCGCGTCAATCTCCTTAAAAGTGAATTCATAATCAAGATCATAACGAATCGCTCCTGCAGATGGCATATGATAATAATCCTCAAAATAAATCGTACTATTTAAATCCATTACAAAACTTTTTGGTCGCACTTTCAGCAATTCCATTTTATTGGCTTTATCCATATTTCTGACATCAACTTTAAATTGCTCAAGATTTTTTTTATAAGCATCGGATCCTGTGGGATAAAGCGCCGATAAAGTATCGGCAATTTCTATGGCAATACCAATTGCATTTTCAGGGTTAAGCCAGATATGCGGATCAATATTTTCTTTGTTTTTTCTGTTTTGAAAAGTTAGTGGCTGAATATTTTTTGATTGAATTAGCTGAACAATTTTTGGGGTGGTTTTAACTTTTGCCAAAGCTGCTGGCAAATTGTTTTCCAAATCATCGCTAACATAAAAAATCACATCCGCTTTGCTTAAAATAACAATGTCACCAGGTCCAATAACATAATCACGCTCAGAAGCGCGCGGATTGATTAATAAAGAATTGCTTTTGTCATCACCACTTATAAATTTGGCGATTTGATTAATTGGGTTAATTGAACTGACAATTACTGGTGGCTGGTTTAGGGTTGGTGTTTGTGGATTTTCCTGAGTATTTGCCTGAGGATTTACCTGAGGATTTACCTGAGGATTTACCTGAGGATTTACCTGAGGATTTACCTTAGAACTTGCTCCAAAATTCATTGGATAATGCACCTGAGGAGTGCTTTGAGCAGTGCTTTGAGCAAGGGCGGAAGTGCTTAAGAACAAACTATAAATTGCTAAATTTTTAATAAAATATTTCATTATTATTTAAAAAATATGGAACCAAAACATAGCTTACAAATAGCTTATCTAAAAAGTATTTCCTTAAGCTTAAATAACCAGCAAATATTAAAAAATATCAACCTTGAATTAAAAAAAGGTGAAATAACCACTCTGATTGGCCCAAATGGCGGTGGAAAAACTTCAATTGCACGCATTTTGATTGGTATTTTGAAAGCAAGCTCCGGTGAAGTTTTTATCAGCAAGAATGCTAAGATTGGCTATATGCCCCAAAAGTTAGAGATTGAAAAAACCATTCCACTGCGAGTAATTGATTTTTTAAACCTGTCTGCTACATCCGAAGCGATGGCAAGATTGGAAGCGATGGCAAAAAAGCTGCTCATTGAGAATATTTTAGAAAAATCTATTCACAAAATTTCTGGCGGAGAATTACAAAAAGCTCTACTAGTTAAAACTTTGATTAATAATCCAGACATATTGGTTCTAGATGAGCCAACTCAATATATGGACATTGCTGCACAAGCAGAGTTTTATCAAGTTATTGAAGAAATTAGAGAACAAAAAAACTGTGCCATTTTAATTATCTCTCACGATTTACATATTGTAATGCAAAAAACCAATCAGGTGGTTTGCATCAACCGCCACATATGCTGCGAAGGCAGCCCCGAGTCAATTAATAACCACCCTGAGTATTTATCTTTATTTGGTAAAGACAGAATTGACAACATCACAATTTATTCGCATCATCACGATCACAAACATTGAGAGATGATTCGGGGTTTATGCAATTTATTGACGGGGTTTTTGCTGCCCTTGTTTTATAAAAAACTAGACTTATATGTGGGCTGTTTTTAAAGCTTGGGGTTTAACAGCTTTGGGTTTAACAGCTTGCGGTTTAACAGCTTGCGGTTTAACAGCTTGGGCGGGTTTAAAGCCCAAATCTTGGGCAAGCCCAAAAAATAATCAATATAAAATATAAAAATTTATGAGCAAAGTTATAGGAATTGACCTTGGCACCACCAACTCTTGTGTGGCAATTATGGAAGGCAAGAATGTTAAGGTTATTGAAAACGCTGAAGGCGCTAGAACCACACCATCAATTGTGGGCTTTTTAGCTAATGGTGAAAGAACCGTTGGCGCATCTGCCAAAAGACAGGCGGTTACCAACCCCAAAAATACTATTTTTGGGATCAAAAGATTGATCGGCAGAAGATATGAGGACTCAACCACTAAAAAAGATAAAGAGTTGGTGCCATATGAAATTGTTGCCTCGGGCAATGGTGATGCTTGGGTTGATATTAAAGGTGAAAAATTCTCACCAAGTCAAATCTCGGCTTTTATCTTACAGAAAATGAAAGAAACCGCCGAAAGCTATCTGGGTGAGAAAGTTGAAAAAGCGGTGATCACAGTTCCTGCCTATTTCAACGACTCTCAAAGACAAGCCACGAAAGACGCCGGCAAAATTGCTGGTTTGGATGTTTTAAGAATTGTTAACGAACCAACCGCAGCGGCTTTGGCTTATGGCTTGGATAAAAAAGAAGGTCAAACCATTGTGGTTTATGATTTGGGCGGAGGAACTTTCGATGTTTCTGTGCTTGAAATTGGCGGCGGCGTGTTTGAAGTGAAGGCAACAAACGGCGACACTTTTTTGGGTGGTGAAGATTTTGATATGAGAATTTTGAAATTCTTATGTGACGAATTTAAAAAAGATAATTCAGTCGATTTAGCTAAAGATCCATTGGCTTTACAAAGGTTGAAGGAAGCGGCAGAAAAAGCTAAAATTGAGCTTTCTTCAACTGCAGAAACTGAAATTAATTTGCCTTATATCACAGCTGATGCAACTGGACCAAAACATTTAAATGTTAAATTGACCCGAGCAAAACTTGAGCAATTGGTTGATGATCTAATTTCAAGAACTATCAAACCTTGCGAAAACGCTTTGCAAGATGCTGGTCTGAAAGCCTCTGACATTGACGAAGTGATCTTGGTTGGTGGTATGACTAGAATGCCCAAGGTGATTGAGGTGGTTAAACAATTCTTTGGCAAAGAGCCAAATAAATCAGTCAATCCTGATGAAGTTGTGGCTATTGGCGCTGCAATTCAAGGTGCGGTTTTGCAAGGCGATGTTCGTGATGTTTTGCTTTTAGATGTAACTCCGCTTTCACTGGGTATTGAAACTGCGGGCGGCGTGTTCACTCGTTTGATTGATCGCAATACCACAATTCCTACTAATAAAAGCCAAGTTTTCTCAACTGCGGCAGACAACCAAACTGCTGTCACAATCAAAGTTTATCAGGGCGAGCGAGATATTGCGGTGCACAATAAAATGCTTGGTGACTTCAATTTGGAAGGAATTGCTCCAGCTCCACGGGGAATGCCACAAGTTGAAGTGATTTTTGACATTGATGCCAATGGTGTAGTTAAAGTTTCTGCTAAGGACAAAGCCACCGGCAAAGAGCAAAGTGTGCGTATTCAATCTTCTGGTGGTTTGTCTGAGGCTGAAATTGAAAAAATGGTTCAAGACGCCCAAGTTAATGCTGCCGCTGATAAAGAAAAAAAAGAGCTTGCCGAAGCCAGAAACCAAGCGGATAGCTTGGTCTACTCAACTGAGAAAAGCTTGAACGAGCATAAAGACAAAGTTGATTCATCAATAAAAGAAAATATTGAAACTGAAATCAAAAAAGTTAAAGATTTATTGGCTAAAGCTGAGGCTAATGCCGATGAAATAAAATCTGCTACTGAAAACTTGATGAATGCTTCAATGAAATTAGGCGAAGCAATCTACAAACAAAGTGGCGAGCAAGCTTCTGGCGAAGCTGAAGGCGCTTCTGAATCTTCTGCAAATAACGGCGAAAAAGTAGTCGATGCCGAATATGAAGAAGTAAAAAATGACGATAAAAAATCTTAATTGATTTTGAAAAACTATAAATAAAATAAAAACCATCTTTCTATAGCAGATCGTTATTTTTGATAAGCCTTGTGGAATTAACCTTCTGCAAGGCTTTTTTAATTTTACAGGCTTTTTTAATTTTACAGGCTTTTTTAATTTTACGGGTTGTTTTATTAATGGGTTGATGCTTAAGGAACCTCTGAACAACTAACTTTTTTGCTGTTAATTACCGTCGGTTTTAACCGACGGATAGAACTAACTAAAATAAGGGCTTTAGCCCAATAATTCTGATTTTGGGCTAAAGCCCAGTTTTTCTTAATCTCTTAA
>CAMDOL010000056.1 GCA_945903615.1 Rickettsia typhi
CCTCCACAAATCAGCCCCTTCAAAATCAGCCTCCTGCAAATTAGCCCCTTCAAAATGAGCCCTCCACAAATCAGCCCCTTCAAAATCAGCCTCCTGCAAATTAGCCCCTTCAAAATGAGCCCTCCACAAATTAGCACCTTCAAAATTGACATCAGACAAATTAACCTTGTGTTCCAATGTTGCTTTTGAAACATCAAGCCCAGACAAATAAACCTGCCCTCCATTGCTCTTTTTGGACATATCAATTCCTTGCAGAGATTTTTTTTGTTTTGCTAAAAACTGAATTGCCTCAATCTTGCCAGAATTGCCAGCGGCTTTGTTGGCAAGAATTTGCCAAGCACCGACAATTTCTTGTTTCAATCCATCTTCTTTTTGTGATTTTAGTAAATCATCTTGTTTTTCTAATGTTTTCTTATGTTGATTTTCTTGCTTTATTCCTGCTTTGTGCTGTTGACAAATGGCAAGAGCGGCGGCAAGAAATGCGATCAGGGTAATAATGAATGTTGGCAAATCCTCTTTGTGTCCCCACATTATTTGAGATTTTACCGACAAAGCAAAAAAGGCTAAAAATAAAGCTGGTTTTGTATACTTATCGAGCAATTTCTTTATTTCTTTAAAATAATTTTTCATTTTCTGCATTCCAATTTTTCTAAATTTATTTTTTCTCGTCTTTCAGAATCTCTAACATTCTTTGATAAACTATTTTTTTGTTAATCACCAAATCGTCGGCAACCAACGCCACAAGCTCTTTGGGCTTCATAATATTTAGCCCTTGTTTTAGTTTTTCGTCTATTTGAGCAAAATTAACCTCGCCTCTTTTTGCCGGAGGAGAAACCAAAATGACAATTTCGCCACGTGGCGACTTTTGCTGATAAAAAATAATCAGCTCTTCCAGACTGGCTTTTTTGGTTTGTTCATAAATTTTGCTGATCTCTCTTGCAACCGCAGAAATTCTATTGCCAAACACCTTCATCATCACTTCTAAACTAGAAATTAAGCGATTGGAAGTTTCAAAAAAAATTAAAGTGGTGTCGATATTGGCAAGTTCTTTGAAGAAATTTTCTTTCGCCAAAGTGCCACTTGGAATGAAGCCAACAAACATAAAACGATCACTGGCAATGCCAGAAACTGACAAAGCGGCAATTGGTGCACAAGCTCCGGGGGCTGACAAAACCTTGCAATTATTCTGTAGAAGAAAATTCACCAACTTGTAACCGGGGTCAGAAACCAGCGGGGTTCCGGCGTCACTCACCAAAGCCAAGGATTTTCCCTGTAAAATAAAATTCAAAATCTTTTCCCTGTCAGCGCTTTCGCTGTAATCATTATAAATTATGAAAGGCTTTTTGATTTCTAAGTGATTCAAAAGTTTGGCGGTGACTCTGCTATCTTCACAAATGACAAAATCACATTGTTTTAAAATATTAATCGCTCGAAGAGTGATGTCGCCAAGATTGCCAATTGGGGTTGCAACCACATAAAGGGCTGGCACTAAATGGGCTGGATTGTCGTTTAAAAATTCTTGCATATTTATCAAAATTTAAATAGGTTGGGGCACGCAAATGTAATCCACAATTAAACTATAAAGCAATGAGAATCATCATAAGAAATTTTGCCATTTTAGCTTTTGCGTTGCTTTTAAGCTCTTGCGGGGGAAGCATTCTCAGATCGGCGTTTCAAAATAATCCTCCAGAAAAAATTCTATCTAAAAATAATCAGGCTCAAAAAAACCCAGCTCAAAATATTACAACGCCACAAAGCCAATCTCATCCAAAAATTATCCAGAAAAAAGTTAAAATTGCCGCACTTGTTCCGCTCTCTGGAAAAAGCAAAGATCTGGGCACAGCAATGCTCAATTCTATTATTTTATCTTTGTTTGAAAATGACAAAAATAATGATGTGGAGTTAATAGTTTTTGACAGCAGCGACATTAAAAAAGCAATGGAACAAATTGTTACGCAAAATATCAAAACAATTATTGGTCCAATTTTTAGCAGCGATGTTGAAGCCATTGCCAGCACCGCACAAAGCAATCAAATTAATATTTTATCATTTTCTAATAACCAAGATTTGGCTGGTAAAAAAGGGGTTTTTTTAATGGGTTTTTTGCCTGAGCAACAAATTGAAAGAGTCTCTAGCTACTCCATTGCAAATGGCAAAGATAACTTTGCAATCATCGCTCCCAATAATCAATATGGACAAAAATTTTCTAGCATCTTGAAAGATATGGTCACAAGAAAAGATGGCAATTTTATCAGCGGCGAACTTTATACCAATAGCACTAAAGATTTAGAAAAAGCCGTGTCAAAAGTCTTGAGCTCTTACATTGTCGCACCCAATAAACAGCATAAAAGCGCCAAAAATATCAAAGATGATGACAAAATTTATGCCAATGCCATCGTTATTCCTGAATCGGGAGTGGCACTTTCTAAAATTGTTGGCTTGATTAATAAATTTAATACTAGCGAACGCGAAATTCAGATTATTGGCAGCAGCAATTGGGATGAAATTTCAACTCTGAACGATCCCAATTTAATCGGCGGCTGGTTCGCATCTTCCAACCCAGAAAAATATCGTGATTTTGAAAAACGCTATTACCAAATCTACAACAAATTTCCACCGCGCATCAGCGGCATTGGCTATGACGCAACAATTGCCGTGGTTGAATCCATTAAAAAATCCAGCAAACGCGAATTATCCGCAGAAGATTTTATCAACTATCAATCCAGCAAAAATGGTTTTGTTGGCATTGAAGGATTATTCAGATTTTTACCTAACGGAATTGTGCAAAGAAATTTTGCAATGCTGGAAATTAAAAATGGAAAATTTGAAATGATTGACAGCCCTACTTCAATGCTTTTTAAATATTAAAATTCGGGTTGCTTTATTAATGGGTTGATACTTAATTCATTATCGGTTTTATCACCCTCCTCCTTAAGGGAGCGTGATAACACCGAGTTTTACCGAGTTTTGCCGAGTTTTTTTTATATTATCAACCCATTAGTCAAACAATCCGTTAAAATTTACACTTACAACTTATAAATAATATGGTCGCCACCGTAAAAACCTTCGCCTTTATTGGCATTGATGTTGCTCCTGTCAATGTTCAAGTCAAAATCTCCTCCTCTGGAAATTCTAGCTTCACTATTGTTGGGCTGCCTGATAAAGCGGTTGGAGAATCCAAAGAGCGTGTTCGCGCTGCAATTTCTTCAATTGGTTTGGCCCTTCCTTACACTCGCATCACGGTTAATTTGGCTCCAGCAGATTTACTCAAAGAAGGAAGCCATTTTGATTTAGCAATTGCGCTTGGGCTTTTAATTGAAATTGGCGCTTTGCGGCAAGAAGATGTTGATAATTATTACGCGCTAGGAGAACTATCCTTGGACGGAACAATAACGCAAGTAAATGGAATTTTATCTGCAGCAATTGGTGCATCACAAAGAAACGCTGGCATTATTTGCCCAGAAATTTGTGGCGGAGAAGCCGCTTGGGCTGGCGATTTATCGATTCTTGCACCAAAAAATTTAATCGTTTTGCTTAATCATTTTAAAGGTCTGCAAATTTTATCTCAGCCCAAACCAAATTCTGAAAAGCAAATATTTTCCTATCCAGATTTAGTCGATATTAAAGGCCAAGAAACCGCCAAACGCGCTTTAGAAATTGCCGCAGCAGGAGGACATAATTTATTAATGATGGGCCCACCGGGAACCGGAAAATCAATGTTAGCATTGCGCCTGCCCGGACTGATCCCTGAGCTTGATTTAAAAGAAATGCTCGAGATCAATATGATTCACAGTATCAGCGGCAGAATCACTGATGGAAAACTAATCTGGCAAAGACCATTTCGTGATCCTCATCATTCCTGCTCAATGCCAGCAATGGTTGGAGGTGGCTCCAGAGCCAAACCGGGAGAAATTTCTCTCGCCCATAATGGCATTTTATTTTTGGACGAGCTGGCAGAATTTCCAAGACAAGTTTTAGATTCGCTGCGCCAGCCAATTGAAAACGGCAATGTCACAATTTCCAGAGTTTTATCCCACATAAATTATCCCGCTAATTTTCAGCTAGTTGCAGCGATGAATCCTTGCCGTTGTGGATATTTATCTGACCAAGGCAAAGCCTGCAACAAAGCGCCTGTTTGCGGCAGAGATTATCAATCCAAAATTTCTGGCCCATTAATGGATCGAATGGATATTATTATTGAAGTGCCACAAATTGATATTTTTGCTGAGAATATTGGCATCAGAGAAAAGTCTGCAACCGTTGCAGCTAGAGTTGCGGCGGCTCGCAACATTCAGAGAAAACGCTACGAACAAGAATCTTTGATGGAGAACGCAACTTTAAAATTAAACTCAAAAGCCAATGGAAAAGTTTTAGAAAAATACACCGAGATTGATGCGGATAGTCAAAAAATTCTCAAACTAACTATGGAAAAAATGGGAATTTCAATTCGTGGCTACAACCGAATTTTGCGAGTAGCCAGAACAATTGCTGATTTGGATAATGCCGAGAATATTAACCAATCACACTTGCTAGAAGCGATTAGCTACAGAAGAGGTTTTGCGGCAATGTAACAATCTCAACTTTACATACTCAAATTTAGCAGGGATGAAGATTATAAAATTTGGGGCATTGCCAAAAGGTGTTTGATAAAAATTGCGACCAAGAATAAAAGAGGCAGTAGGCTCTACCTCTAAATTATCCAAGCAAATTTTTACCAAAAAAATGAATTTAAGATTGGAAATGATATTATATTTAGTTTCTATTCAGTCGAAGTTGGAATCACACTTTTTAAAGTTCTTTTACCAGCGTCAGCCGCCCTTCTCACTTCTCTTCCTGCCAACAAATCTTTGATCTCATCACCACTTAAGGTTTCAAACTCCAACAAACCTTGTGCTAGTTTTTCTAAATCATTTCTTTTATCAGTTAAAATTTGCTTAGCTCTTTGTAGCGCTTCATCAATGATTCTTCTGGTTTCAGAATCTATCAATTTTGAAGTTTCATCGGAAATTTCTTTTGCCGCCGGATAACCTCCAGTGTTGTCTGGAGCGTAATCTATAGTTCCAACTTTATCACTTAAGCCCCATTTAGTAACCATCGCTTTTGCCATTCGTGTAGCTTGTTCAATATCTGAAGATGCGCCAGTTGTGACTTTATCATAACCAAAAATTAATTCTTCTGCCGCTCTTCCTGCCATTGCCACCGCCAAGTCATCATGAAGTTTGGCTCGCGAAACAGAAAAGCGATCAACTTCTGGCAAGCGCATCACCAAACCCAAAGCGCGTCCGCGTGGGATAATAGTAGCTTTGTGAATTGGGTCAGAGTTTGGACAGTTAATAGAAACAATCGCATGACCGCCTTCATGGTAAGCAGTGAGAGTTTTTTCATCTTGCTGCATTACCATTGATTTGCGCTCTGAGCCCATCATTATGCGATCTTTAGCATCTTCTAAATTTTGCATGGTAATTAACATCTGATTTGACCTCGCTGCCAGAAGCGCTGACTCATTAACCAAGTTTGCCAAATCTGCACCAGAGAATCCGGGCGTTCCTCGCGCTAAATTTTTTACATCAACATCTGGAGCAGTTTTTACTTTTTTAATATGAACATTCAAAATTTGTTCACGACCAATAATATCTGGACTTGGAACTGTAATTTGACGATCAAATCGACCTGGGCGCAGCAAGGCTTTATCCAAAACATCAGGGCGATTTGTCGCCGCAATAATAATTACACCTTCATTATCAGCAAAGCCGTCCATCTCAACTAAAAGCTGGTTGAGGGTTTGCTCTCTTTCATCATTGCCACCACCAACGCCAGAACCTCTGTGTCTGCCCACCGCATCAATCTCATCGATAAAAATTATGCACGGTGCAGATTTTTTACCTTGCTCAAACATATCGCGAACACGGCTTGCACCAACACCAACAAACATTTCAACAAAATCCGAGCCAGAAATTGAAAAGAACGGCACATTCGCTTCGCCAGCAATGGCACGGGCAAGCAAGGTTTTGCCAGTTCCTGGAGATCCAATCAATAAGCATCCGCGTGGAATTCTGGCGCCAAGTTTAATATATTTTTGGGAGTCTTTTAGAAAATCGACCAATTCTGATAATTCACCTTTGGCTTCATCAATGCCCGCCACATCAGCGAAGGTGACTTTGCCTCCAGCTTGCTGCAATAATTTAGCTTTTGATTTGCCAAAACTAAATGCTTTGTTGCCAGCTCCACCCATATTTTTCATAAATCCAAACCAGAGCACAATCATAATAATAAAAGGCAACCAACCCAAAATTCCACCAATCATTTTTTCAGATTTTGAAACTAGCGGCTGAGCGTTAACCTCAACTTTTTTTTCCTGCAATTTTTCCACTAAGTTTGGATATTCTGGCAAAAATGTATAAAATTCTCCACCAGCTTTTAAAGTTCCAACCAGATCCTTCCCCTTAATATCAACTTTTGCTACCTCACCACCATCAACCTTAGTTATGAACTCAGAAAATGAAATTTTATTCGCATTCATCCCCCCTTCCCCATTAAACACACTGGAAATCATCATCACTACCAAAAAAATGCCCAACCAAATTAGGAAATTTCTTTTAGTATTAGGAGTTTTTGGATTAGGCGTCGCTTGCATATTTTTTATTTTTTTGATTATTTAATTTTGATTTAAACTTTTTCCTTCATCAATTTGAAAGTGATAGAATCATAAAGCGCGCGGTAAGAAGCGTCGACAATATTTTCTGAAACTCCAATAGTTGACCATTTATGACCTTTGTCATCCACCGATTCAATTTGAACTCTGGTGATTGCCTCAGTTCCATCTGACGGCGTTAAAATTCTTACTTTATAATCGCTGAGTGAAACATTTTTTAACACCGAATATTTGCGCGACAATGCTTTGCGCAAAGCTTTATCTAAGGCATTCACTGGCCCGTTTCCTTCAGCAACCGACATAACAATTTTGTGACCAATTTTAATTTTGATCGTTGCTTCCGCTAAAAGCGTTGGCACATTTTGGGAATTATTTTTGCGCTCATCCAAAACACGAAAAGCGATTAACTCAAAATAACTAGGCACAACACTTAAAAATCTTTTGGCTAAAAGTTCAAAACTAGCATCAGCGCCGTCATATGCATAACCTTTGGCTTCAAGCTCTTTGACCTTATTTACCAAATCAGAAATCTGGCTATACTTAATGTCGTCGCCTTCTTCATTCAAGCCAATTTCTTTCAATCGGGCAATAATATTGGATCGCCCCGCCTGATCAGAAACCATAATTTTGCGTTTGTTACCCACTGATTCTGGCGGGGTATGTTCATAAGATTTTGGATTTTTAGCAATTGCTGAAACATGCAGACCGCCTTTATGGGCAAAAGCAAACTCACCAACATAAGGCGCAAAACGATCTCGTGGTTTAGCCAACAAATCATCAAGAAAATGAGAAGTTTTGGTCAGGTTTTTTAATTTTTCTTCTGAGATTCCCACATCAAAACTCATCTTTAAAATCAAAGTTGGAATGATGCTGGTTAGATTGGCGTTGCCGCACCTCTCACCTAGACCGTTGATTGTTCCTTGAACTTGACGAACTCCAGCCTCAACTGCCGCGATAGAATTCGCCACCGCATTTCCAGTATCGTTATGGCAATGAATTCCCAAATTTTCTCCAGGAATTTTTTTGGTAACTTCCCTAACAATTGCCTCAATTTCACTGGGCAAAGTTCCGCCATTTGTATCACAAAGCACAATCCATCTAGCGCCATTTTCATAGGCGGTTTGAATGACTTTCATAGCAAATTTTGGATTAGCTTTATAACCATCAAAAAAATGTTCAGCATCAAACATTGGTTCTTTTTTGCTTTTTTTAATATAAGCAATTGACTCACCAATCATCGCCAAATTTTCTGCCTCTGAAACATTTAAAGCATTTGTTAGATGAAAATCCCAAGCCTTGCCAACAATACAAACTGCTTTAGCCGCACTATTAACTAATGCATTCAAACCCGGATCATTTGTCACTGAAGAAGTTGGGCGACGGGTCATCCCAAAAGCGGCAAACTGAGAATTTTTTAGCTTTGGCAAAGCAGAGAAAAATTCATCATCAGTTGGGTTGGCTCCGGGCCATCCGCCTTCAATATAGTCAATGCCAAGATTGTCGAGCATTATCGCAATCTCTCTTTTATCACGAACATTAAAATTCACCGTGCTAGTCTGCGCACCATCACGCAGGGTTGAATCATATAAATAAATGCGATGTTTTTTTTTCATAATCTAAATCAAACCATTAACAACATTTTGATAAATAATTTGATGATTTGATGGATTTTTTTTAAAAAACAAATCAGATTCCAAAGTCAATTCTCTTTTTTCAATTCTTTTCAAACACATATCGTAATATACGTTATTTAATTCAAACCCAACAAAATTTCTGCCCGTATTGATTGCTGCAACAGCAGTTGTTGCGGAGCCCATGAACATATCTAAAACAATACCATCTTTTGGACAACTAGCCTTGATAATTCTCTCAATAATTGATAATGGTTTTTGAGTTGGATGTTCACTCCTTTCTGGATCTTGAGCATGAATTCTGGCTTCCGACCAAATATCCTTAGGATTATAGCCCAACTCTAACCATTTCTTTCCTTCAAAAATTTTTCTACTTCTGGCTTTTTTGGTTGCTTCATCGTACTGAATTCTGATGTCATCAAGACTAAAATAATGATTTTTTCCTTTAACAAAAAAACCAATATTGTCATGAACTGAGCTATATTTTCTGGTTGAGCCACCCATACTAGGAACCCTTCTATCCCAGATAATTTCATTCATCATTATCATCTTTTGTTTTAGATAAACAAAAATTTCTGGACTAAATTGCCAACTTAAAAAAATATAAAAACTACCATTGTCTTTTAATTTTGGAATTACCGCATCAATCCAGCTATATGTCCAATCTAAATATTCTTTTGGAGATTTTTGATCGGAATCATTGCCATAATCTTTACCTAAAGAATATGGTGGATCGTTACAAACAAGATCTATTGAGCCATCAGGAATTTTTTTTATTCCCTTTATGCAGTCTTCATTAAAAATTTTATTAATGTAATTTTTGCTCATAATTATTATTTTAAGATTATGCTTTTAGAACTTGCTTGTAGTAATTTAATAAATTCTTCTCTAGTTCTAAAAACTGGCTTATGATCATAAGAAGACTGAATCTTATCATTTCTTGGATTCACATAAATTGGTAAGAA
>CAMDOL010000057.1 GCA_945903615.1 Rickettsia typhi
AAACAGGCAAGAAAGCAGAGGGGCGCACGCCAGAGAAGACTACCCCAATCGTGATGATGAAAATTGGATGAAACACACAATCATCTGGCTGAAGGAAAATGGCGAAACCAAAATCGATTACCGCGATGTGGTGTTAAAGCCTTTAACTAATGAGGTTCAGGCATTTCCACCAAAAAAGAGGGTTTATTAGTTTTAACAATTGACATGAGATTAGATTTAGAATACATAAAACAAATTCTTCAAATTATTGAAGACGACGATAACAATGATATGGTTTCTTTGGGGCATATTAAGAGTGAAATTACGTCATTCAACTCTTCCAATACCACATCAGATTTAGAACTGAAAAAACTTAGAAAGCACCTGCATGATCTACGTGATTTGGGTTGTATAAGCTGTGATTCCCCCAATCTTGGTTTTAGAGAGTCTGTGTCTGGCAATCAGATCTGTATTACTGCTAATGACTCGGTGAGATATCGCATGACATTCTTAGGTCACAAATTATCGGACTCAATGAAAAACGACACATTGTGGAATAAGATAAAATCAAATGTACAAATCATTACATTGGAAACACTTAAGACATTACCAGCTTTGGCAATAGAAATGTTGCTTACTCCTAAGCAAGCTTTGCTTGGTGGTTAGTATTTGTAATACCGACTTTTGTTTGTTAAATATTGATATTCTTAAAAAATTCTTAACAAATAATATTTTTTTTTGCAAGGTCGTGGCTTCAAAACCCGACCAGCGATCGATTGTAGGGGCGAATTGCATTCGCCCAATTTAAAAAGGGCGGATGCAATCCGCCCCTACAAAGATTTAAAAAATTAAAAAACAATTTCCCTGCGTCGTCATTGCGAGGAGCCGAAGGCGACGCGGCAATCCATAAGACGCCTCAAAATTTTCTGGATTGCCACGCTACGCTAGCAATGACGACGCGGGAAAGTTCGGGTTTAAATTAGAACCTTTGAAATAATTTATGAAATTGAAGCAAATTAAGCACGATCATAATTATCAATTTTTATTAACTTTTGCCAATCAAGAAACGGCAAAAGTTGATTTGGAGAAATTAATTTCCAAATATGTTAATCCCGAAGAGATAGAAACGGCAAGGGTAAATCAACATTTGGGCAAGATTGGGGATGTTTGGAATTCAAAAATGGAGCGGTTGATATTGAGCCAAAAACTCTTTATAAATTTTGCCATCAATCTGACTCTAATTTACAAAATTAATAACTAACAATTCATACTAAATAAAATATGGTACAACTATCACTTCCACAAAATTCTAAAATCGATAAGAAAGCTGGTAAATTTTATAAGGCTTCAGAAGATGCAAAAAACATTAAAACCGTTGAGGTTTATCGCTACGATCCAGAAGATGCGGAACAAAAAAATCCTCATATTGATCGCTTTGAAGTTGATCTAGATAAATGCGGACCAATGGTTTTGGATATTTTAATTAAGATCAAAGGTGAACAAGATTCATCGCTAACCTTCCGCCGTTCTTGCCGTGAGGGAATTTGCGGGTCTTGCTCTATGAATATTGACGGAACTAACACGCTTGCCTGCACCAAGCCAATCTCTGATTGCAAAAGTGATGTTATCAAGATTTATCCACTACCGCATATGCCAGTGATTAAGGATTTGGTTTCTGATTTAACTCACTTTTATGAACAGTATGAATCAGTCAAGCCGTGGCTACAGGCTGAAATTCCAACTTCTGGAAAAGAAAGGCTTCAATCACCCGAAGATCGTGAAAAGTTGGACGGGCTTTATGAATGCATTTTGTGTGCTTGCTGCTCAACCTCCTGCCCTAGCTATTGGTGGAACGGCGACAAATATTTAGGCCCAGCAACTTTACTGCAAGCTTATCGTTTTATCGTGGACTCTCGAGATGAAGCGACCGATGAGAGGCTGGATGCACTAGAAGACCCATTTAAACTTTATCGTTGCCACACCATTATGAACTGCACCAACACCTGCCCGAAGGGTTTGAACCCAGCAAAGGCAATTGGAAAAATCAAGCAAATGATTGCTGATCGAAAGGCGTAAATTTGGCATAAAAAATTATGAGCGATGAAATGTTAACAAAAAAAATACTCTTCATCGGTTGTGGTAAAATGGGCTCGGCAATAATTAAAAATTTGCTAAATAATGGTTTTGAATATCCTCAATTTACAATTCTAAAACCCAGCAAATCAAATATTATCACCGGCGTTAAATATATTTCTTCTTATCAAGAATTGATCAAGGACTATCAGGCAGATATTGTTGTTTTTGCTTTTAAGCCGCAAGCCGCAAGAGAAATTTTATTAGATTTTTCCGCTAAAAAAGTTGGACACCAAATAACTAATTCACAAACTATTTTTATCTCTATTTTGGCTGGTAAAAAAGTTAATTTTCTTGAGAAAATTTTAGGAGAACAATCTAAAATAATTCGCCTAATGCCAAACCTTCCAACCCTTATAAATCAAGGAATTTTTGGTTATTATTCTAATTTCAATATTACAAAATCTGAAATTAATTCTTTAGCAAAATTTCTAAATGGAATTGGGAAAAATTTTGCCACCCAAGATGAAAATTTAATGAATGTAGTCACTGCAATTTCTGGAAGTGGTCCTGCCTATTTATTTTTATTTATTAGATCGATGATTGAAGCAGCAATTGAATTGGGATTAGATAAAAAATCTGCTGAAAAACTGGTAAAACAAACCATTTATGGCGGTGCTAAAATGGCTTTGCAATATGATGAAGATTTGGAAAGTTTAATTGAATCAGTTGCCAGCAAAGGTGGCACAACTGAAGCGGCTTTACAGGTTTTACATAAAAATGATCAGTTCAAAAATATTATTTTTGATGCGATCAAGGCAGCAAACGCAAGATCAATAGAACTGTCTAAAGCCAGTTAATGGTCAATCTTCATCCTTTGTTTTTTGACAATCCTTCTCATCATTTTTATCCAAATTAGCGTAGTCATTAATTCCTTTGTTGAAATTATAAACGAATTCTAAAGAGTGAATCGCGCTAATAATCCCTTGCTGAGTTTTTATTTTACTTAAATAAAAAAGAGCATTGAAAATGTAATTATTGATATTTTGGAAAAGAAAAATATTTGCAATAATTTGCTCTTGGGAAACATTGATAATTTCTGACATAATTGTGACGATCTCAGAATCGCTATATTTTTTATTCTTTGACAACTCTAAGTGGTGATTAGAGCTGTCAATGGTTTTTTTTGTGGTGCTTTTCCTTAAGGTGAGCTTGTTTTTTGGTGTCATTATATAATGTTTTGAGTTAAAAATTTTTTGTGGTTGTCATCAATGATTGAAAGTTAATTTAGTTTAAAATATTACCCCAGCAACCAACATTTGGTAGAATCAACTAAAAAATATTTCTACCCTAGGTTAAATTTTTAAAAATTATTATACGGATTCTAAAATAGAAAGGTTGAGCAAGATGATTGTCAAGAGCGAGAATTGGAAGGGTTTGGAGTTGTATTTGGTAATCAAAGATTATCTTCTGAGAAAAGATTTTTTAATGGAAATAAAAATAACCAATATTCCCAAAATAATTAAAGGTAGTGATAATATTTGCCCCATTGTAATTTGAGAAAATAAAAAACCAATTTGTCCATCAGGCTCACGAAAGTGCTCAACAAATATTCTGGCGGCACCATAAAGAACTAAAAACAATCCTGATAAAACCCCAAGTTTTTCTTTTATTTTAGTAAATTTTGCCAAGCAAAATAAAATAATGAACAATAGCAAACCTTCTAAACCAGCCTCATATAACTGACTTGGGTGGCGCGGCAGCCCACCAGCATTTGGAAATATAACGCCAAAGCTAGATCCAGTAACTCTGCCGTATAATTCCATATTGATAAAATTAGCAATCCTGCCAAAAAACAATCCAATTGGCGACGCAATTGCCAGAATATCGGTGAGTTCAAAAAAATTAATTTTATATTTTTTACAGAAGAAAAACATTGAAACAATTGATCCAATCAGCCCACCATGAAATGACATTCCGCCATGCCATACTGCAAGAATTTGCAAAGGATTTTGTAGATAAAAGCTAAAATTATAGAACAAAACATATCCAACCCTTCCGCCAAAAACTATACCAATTACTGCCCAGAATAACCAGTCATCCCAAGCTTCTTTGCTCATAATTGGTTTTTTGTTATTAAAATATTTTAATAAAAACCAGGTAAATAAAATGCCCAAAATATAAGCCACAGAATACCAGCGAATAGCAATTGGACCAATAGCGACAATGTTTGGATTCAAATCAGAAAGAGTAATTGGAAAGTGCATAAATTTTATTATTTTTATCTGCCTTTATATTCAGAAACATTTTGATTTTTTATCCAAACATTTTTTGGTGGTAAGCCAGTTTGATAAAAAATATCAATTGGAATTCCACCACGCGGATACCAATATCCACCAATTCTTAGCCATTTTGGATCTAATAGTTTTTGTAAATCTTTGGCAATTTTGATAGTGCAATCTTCATGAAATGCGCCGTGATTGCGGTAACTTACTAAATATAATTTTAATGACTTGCTCTCCACAATGTAATTTTTTGGAATATAATCAATCACAAGATGGGCAAAATCTGGCTGGCCAGTCACTGGACAAATAGAGGTAAATTCTGGGCAGGTTAGGGTGATAACATAATCCACATCTGGATGGGGATTGTCTGCTTTCTCTAAAATTTTTAAATTTGGAATTGAGTATTTATAGTCAGTTGGTTTTCCAAGCTTAGAAAAGCTATTTTTTTTATTTGAAATCATTCGAATTTTTAAGTAAATTAATTAAAACTTATAGTAATTTAAGTTGCTAAAACTTAAATTACTAGCAACTTAAAGCAAAGCACCGGTGTTAGAAAAAATGCTAAAAAAAATATTTATTTTTCCAATCAAAATCTATCAATTAATAATATCGCCAGCAATTGGTGGTTATAGATCTTGCCGCTTTACACCAACTTGCTCCAGCTACACAATTGAAGCAATTGAAAAACTGGGAGTTTTTAAAGGATTATTTTTTGCAACATTAAGAATATTGAGATGCAACCCTTGGGGCGGCAGCGGCTATGATCCAGTCAATGTTAAAAAAAACAAGAGCAAAAATTAAATGTATCATATTTTTTTAAGCCTCCTTCTTACTGCTAGTCAGCACCAAATCAATCAAACCGAGCATTATTTGGCGCAACAAAAAAATTCTCAAACCAGAGCTGTGCAAGTTGTGAGTGACAATTCTAAGCAAGATATTATTGCTCAATTAACCAAGGAAAAAGAGTTGGAAGAAGCCGCCATAAAGCCTGACCTAGAATCTCTAGGTCTTGATCAGGTAGATTCTTCACTAAAAATTATCTCAACACCAATTCCAGATAAACAAAAAGATGTCGTATCAAAGGATATTATGGTGGCAAAAAATTTATCAAATGTAGAAATTGTAAAGGGGGATAAACTTGCAATCAAAACAGAGGTAATGCCTTCCTCAGAAATACCTTTGCCACCAAAAAATGAATCACCCACGATAGATAAAATAGAGCCAAAAAAAGATTCAACTAATGATTCATTAGATAAAAATCCAGAAGAAATTAATAATCCCCCAGAAGAGAATGGGAATAAAAAAATATTAGAAATGGCTGCAAAGCCAATTAATAAAATCAAAGAATTGTTTGGCAAAAAATCAAATGATGAACCGCTAAAAAATCCCAGCAAAGAATCTGTGGGCAATGATGAAAAAAAGGCTTTAAATGATGAACCCCTAAAAAATCCCAGCAAAGAATCTGCTGGTGCTGATAAGCAAAAGGCTTCAAATTCAAAAATAAAATATCAAGAAAGAATTGAAGAAAGGAGAAAAAAACAAATTGCTTTGACTGAATTAAAACAAAAACAACGCACAGAAAAGTTAGAAAACTTACGACAAAAATATTTACAACAAGGTGAGGGCGAGGGTAATGTCTATGAAGGAATAAACCGTTATCAGGCTATCAGCGCAATTATTCCTAAGCAGAAAATTCTGCCAAAATTTATGAATAGCGAAGTTCCGCCACCACTTTTAAATCGCTTCAGAGTAGAGGAAAACAAACATCACCCCGTTATTATAAGCAATTCTGAAAAAGTTAATTTTATGTTTAAGGCAATAGCAGAAAATAAAATTGATGAGTTCAATGCCTTATATTCACTAGTTAAAGACCCAAATATAAAAAACTCTTCTGGGGACACATTGCTAACATTCGCAGTTTTGATGAGAAGGCATGATGTGGTATCTAGTGTTCTATCCAAAGGTGCCAACCCAGATTTGGCTAACGAACTGGGATACACGCCACTAAATATCGCAATTGAAATGGTTGACTATGAATCGGCGTCAACTTTAATTGATATGGGCGCAAAAGTTAATCTAGTTGATGACTTAGGAAGAACATATTTAATGCAATCTTCCAGAGTTGGCTCTTTACAGATTACCGATTTACTGATCAGCAATGGTGTGGATATAAATATTTCTGATAGGAATGGCACAACCGCCCTAGCTATCGCCTATAAACATAAAAAAGATATAATTGCTAAATACTTGTTAAAATATGGAGCGAAGAGTTGGATTAAAAAAGGTTATAGCGATGATGATACATCGGTGATTGAAGATTTATTTGATAAGTGGAAATAGTCAAAAAAGTTTATTTTTTTGATTGCTATAACCACGACATTCTTCTAATTTGAGCTATATAAATTTCTTACCAAATCTAGTATAAAATTCATACAAATTGAGTCATCAATATAAAGACAAAAAACACAGCAAAATAAGGTCTAAAAGCACTTTTCTTGGTGCAAGAAAAGTGCTTTTGTCCGTTACTATTCTTGTCTTATTTTTTATCACAACCTTTTCAGATAATATCAAGGCTCAAATCGCCAGTATTATTAGTGAAGATGGCGATGGAATAGTTGGTATCACATCCCTAATGAATGCCACAATTAACGAAGATGTTCAAGCAGTAAAGTTTTTTGCCAAATCTGGAGTTGCAATTGTAAACCAAAAAAATATTGGTGGAGCAACAGCCTTACATATCGCATCTCGGAATGGCAGTGTAGAGATTGCAAAAATTCTTATCGAAAATGGAGCCAATGTTAATGTTGCTGATAATGAAGGCTGGACACCAATAATGAGAGCTGCGCTGTCCAATAATCCGGAGTTAATAAAAATATTTTTAAATTTTGGCGCTGACCCTAGAAAAATGAACTCATCAGGAGAAACCGCTATTATTCACGCCTCATCCTCGGGGTGCTTAGAATGTTTGGAACAAATGTTTTCTGGATACAATTTTTTAGATAATGTCGATGTCGATGTTCTAAGAAATCAACTCGGGTTAGCAATGATTATTGCTAACAATAAAAATAGTGCAGAAATTCAATCGTTACTAAGAGAATACTCCAATGAAGAAATGAGGAAAAGCAAGACCAACATACTTCCAAACCTTAACAACGACAACGATGCTAACGCCAATAACAATAATAGTCGTGCAACAGAAATGCCTGCAATAATTAATAAAAATGATGGTAGTGGTGTTGTCATAGTCAAATCGCTCGATGACAAAAACAATAGCATCACTTATAAATTTAATAATCTTGCTCCAAAAAAAAGAAGCATAGTTGATCAGCCAAGCAAAAAACCAATATATAAATTTTTATCAAAAAAAGATGTCGTTGAACAAACGAAAATGGTTCCAGTTTATCAAAATGATAGTCCAATTACCACTTCAAACAATCCTAATAAAACAAATAAAGAGATGGTTTATAAAGATAATGTTTTCAGCTTGAAAATTAATAGTGATAATAAAAAGTTTATTTTTAATGGCAGTAAAAAACCATACATACCATACATAACAACGCCAATAAATATAGAGCCCAAAACCACTATATACCAACTCAAAACTGGCGATAAAAGTAGGGTCATTAATAATGGTAATGGCAGCAATAAATCTAGTCTAGAGGTTGAGGCGGCAGTATCTAATGATGAGAATAAAAAGCCCACCAACACAACGCCCGCAACAATTATAAACAACATCCCGCCAGTATTAACTTCTATCGCAAGCGAATCCATAGCAAACACTACGCCGCAGCAAAAATACAAATTTTTAGGTCAAAAATCCGCTCCGCTAATAATAAAAAATGATGGAATACTAATTCAAGACCAAAATTCAAAATCTAGCACTATTTCACCACCCAGTAACCAATGACAGAACTTCTAATAATTTAAATAAAGCTATAGCTGATGATTCCTCTGAAAATCAGTATCCATCTAATAAAATTAATAAAAGGATTGGGGTCAAAGTATGAATTTCTGGGTGGAAGGAAATCTTCTCCAAAAACTCCCGCTACACAATTATCAACCCAAAAACCAAACAAAATAACCACATTCTCAATCCTAGTTATTTATAGATGATTATTTAGGGTTATTTTAGAGACCAAGATATAAGAAGCTCGTGCTCCACAAAAAGTTTGCCCCTCAATCCAACTTCTTTCCCAAAACATCGATAATTGAAAATCCTTATATTTGTAATATAATTGACAGAAGGTTGGTCGACATATAATGGTTAAAATAATGTCAAAATTCGAGATGGAACACTTTAATCATTTAATCATTATTTTAAATAATATTATTTAAGTAATATGACCCCCAATTTTATGGGTGGCTAGTGGAGCTATATTTTATATTAACAGAACCTGTATCAATACTTGCATCAATAACTCGTTATCTTATTTTACATAATATACATTATACAATTATAATAGTAATCATAATAGCAACCATTAGCCAGGCGACCAAAATAACTAATCAATATTCAAAAGCCAATATCCCAAAGCCAATTTTTAGGTTGCGTAGGTTAATTATAGGATGGTGGGATTTCGAATTTTTAAAAATAACTAGTCACTTGTTGATTTTTATCTGTATTAACGAATAATCCTGCGATCTCAAATATTCTTATGATCGATGAAAAAACCTGCGAATAGTTTTAAAAAAAAATCTTCAAAATGT
>CAMDOL010000058.1 GCA_945903615.1 Rickettsia typhi
ATGTTTTAGAAAAATTGATCTTTCTGGTCTTTTTTGGCATAAATTCCATTATTTTTGGTGAAATATGGAAATATTCCACCAAAAAGTAATGAAATTTCTACTCAAAAAATCCTCAGAAATATCAATTTTTAGTTGTTCAGAGGTTCCTTTAAAATAAAAACTGGTATAATTGATAAAAGCTTCAAGTATAAAATTCCTCAAACTTTAGACAAGTTCACTGATCTATAAAACTCAACATTTAACGATCAAGCTCTCTAGATAGAATATTGCCAACTAATACGGAAAAATTCTGCATTTCATCGGCAAATTTATTAATTTTATTGCTATAGATGTTGTAAAAAAAAACTGCGGGAATAGCGGCAAATAAACCGATTGCTGTTGCTAATAAAGCTTCGGCAATTCCGGGTGCAACGACTGATAGGCTAGTATTTTTGCTGGCAGCAATGCTTTGAAAGCTGTTCATAATTCCCCATACCGTTCCAAACAAACCTACAAATGGAGCGGTTGAACCAATAATTGCTAGAATTTGCATTCCGTCTTCCAATTTTTCAATTGATTTGTTGCAGGCAACTTGCATTGTGCCGCCAATTCTTTCTTTAAGGGATTCTTTTTTCTCTCCAAATCCGGCTTGCATAATGGATTTTACATTGCTGCCTTTCCATTCTTGGATAGCGGCAATAAATATTTTGGCAAAAGGGTGGTCGTCAGTTTTTTTGGCGGTTAAAAAAATATCATCCAATAATTTTTCAGAGTTAAACAGTTTTTCAAATTTACTAGTTTTGATGCGTAGAATATAAAATTTAAATATTTTATCAAAGACAATTGTCCATGACCAAACTGAAGCGGCGGCAAGCAAAACCATAACTAATTGAACGATTATATCGGCTTGTTGCAACAATTCTAAGATTGAAACACCGCTTTGATTTTGAATAGAAACAGTCATTGTTTTTATTTAGTTAATGGTTGTCCATTTGGCAAAGCCAAAGGTTGAGTTGTAGATTTTGGATCTAAACTTGGAATAGCTGCAGGCAAAGATCCACTTGGATTTGCCTCTGAAGGTTTTGAACTCATAAACGATGCTTTGTATTCTTCAATTTCAGTGCAGACATTTTTTTTGCTATCCCAACATTTAGAGCCTCCGCACTCACATCCAAGAGTGATGGACATTGTGCACATTGCCATTTTAGAAATTTTACTGCCGCAATTATCAGCGCAACCATTTTTAAAATCCTTCCAAATTCCACTCTGTTTTTCACAAATTGCTTTTTGTTCGGCATTTTTTTGTTCCGTTGCTGGATCAAGAACTGGTGCTTGAACCACATTTATAAGAGGAATTGCGTTGGTTGGATTTTCAATTGGAGCTGTTGGTGGAGTTGCCAGTGGAGTTGCCAGTGGAGTTGTTGGTGGAATTGTGGTTTGAGTTGGTGTGGCGGTGCTGGTAGTGTTTTGATTGTTGGTCAAGTTTTGATTTGGCTGAGGATTGCTCTTGCCTTCTTGTGATTTGAGTGTGGTTTTTAATTTTATTTCTTCTAACTCAGCCCGCCTTTTTTCTCGCACATCTTTGGTTTTGTCTAGCCAATTTAATTTAGCTACTTTTTGGGAAATGCATTTATAGCCGTCCCAACATCTATTGCTACCGCAGTTGCAGCTGTATATTAGAATTGAGCTGCAAGCTGAAATATCAAATTTATTATCACAAGTATCGGCGCAATCATTATTAAAAATTTGCCAATTACCTTTGGTTTTTTCACACACTGCCTTGTTATCAACCCAAGCATCGGCAGCAAAAACACTGCAACTTAGAATAAATAACAATGCAATTAGTGATAATTTTTTCATCTACTTTAATAGATTGGAAATTTCTTTAAGAATTTCATCACCCATTTCTGTTGTTGAAACTCGTGCCTCAGAAGATTTGGCAATGTCTGCAGTTCTAATGCCTTTATTCAAAACATTTTTAATGGCGCTATCAATAACATTGGCTTCTTTTTCATAACCAAAAGAATATCTAAACATCATGGCTAGGCTTGAAATTGTAGCAATTGGATTGGCGATATTTTTTCCAGCAATGTCAGGAGCAGAGCCGTGAATGGGTTCGTATAAAGCAAATTGAAATTCTTTTCCATGGGCATCGACTTGCTTTGCGCCAAGAGAAGCGGAAGGAAGCATTCCTAATGATCCAGTGCACATTGAAGCTAAGTCAGATAAAATATCACCAAAAATATTTCCAGTTACAATCACATCAAATTGCTTTGGATTTCTCACCAACTGCATTGCTGCGTTGTCAACATACATATTGGAAAGCTCAACTTCGGGATAGTTTTTTCCAACTTTTGCAACTTCTTCGCGCCACATTTCAGTTGATTCTAAAACATTGGCTTTATCAATTGAGCAAAGCTTTTTTCCTCTTTTTTGTGCTAGTTCAAACGCAACTTTAGCAATTCTTTCAACTTCTGGGGAAGTGTAGACCATGGTATTAAAGCCACGACGCGTGCCATCTGCCAGAGTTTCAACTCCGCGTGGTTCACCAAAATAAACATCACCAGTTAATTCTCTGACAATCATAATATCCAAGCCAGAAACAACTTCTGATTTTAAAGTTGAGCTATCGGCTAAAGCTGGAAAAACAATTGCAGGACGAAGATTGGCGAATAGTTCCAACTCTTTTCTGATACCAAGCAGACCGCGTTCTGGGCGATGTTTATATTCTAAACTTTCCCATTTTGACCCTCCAACAGCGCCAAGCAAAATTGCATCACTTTGTTTTGCGTTTGCCAGAGTTTCCTCAGGGAAGGGTGTTCCGGTTTGGTCAAAAGCAATTCCACCAAGCAAAGCCTCGCTGGTTGAGAATTTTTTATCAGAATTGGCAGAAAAAAAATCGATGATTTTTTTTGCCTGTGATACAACTTCTGGGCCAATACCATCACCAGGAATCAATAGAATATTTTTTGTTGTCGACATAGTTAAAATTTACAAGTTAAAGTTAGTTTTTAGTTCATTAAATAAAATTTCTCTGAGTTCTTTTCCTTTATTATCTAGCCATTTTTGATTGTTATAAGAAAAATAATTGGCACCAGAAACCGGTGAAGAAAACCAGATTTTTTGGCTGGCAGAATGTTTATTAATCACATAAACTTGATCGCTAGCAAAAACATTAATGTTCAATATTCCATCAGCATATTCAACATCAAACAAAGATTTTGGATCATTGTTTTCAATCTCGTCAGCGAGAGTGATTAATTCTTTTTCGGATAATTCTAAAAAATTAATTTCCATAATTTTAAGCAAATTTTTTACCAATTTTTTGATAATCAGTAATGTTTTTAACCTTACCAATTGCCGAAAAATTGTGTTTGGAATTGGCGATCATTTTAGTTGCAAAATCAGTGATTTGTTTTTTAGAAATTGCTGAGATTTTTTCTAAAATTTCTTCTTCGCCAAGAATGCGATTGTAAGCAAAAATATCACCACCAATTTTTTGTGATCTAGAAATCACGCTTTCTTTTGCCATTAAAAGCCCAGCTTTAGTTTGTGTAATAACCCTTTTTAATTCTTCATCGGTAATTTTATTGGTAATTTTTAACACTTCATCACCAATAACTTCAATAGCCTCATTAGCTTTATCTTCTGTGGTTCCTAAATAAATTCCAAATAAGCCAGAATCAAAATTGGCGTAGTTAAAAGCATAAACCGAATAAGCCAAGCCGCGCTTCTCGCGCACTTCTTGGAATAAACGCGAAGACATTCCGCCGCCTAAAATTGAAGCTAAAATTTGGCATTTATAATAATTTTTATCCGTATAAGAAAGACCTTCAAAACCAAGAACCAGATTGACTTGTTCAAGGTTTTTATATTTTCTAAAATCACCACCTTGATATTTTGCTGGTTCAAATTTCTTCAATTTATTACTGCTTAAATTGTTAAAATATTTTTTAACATAGCTGACAAATTTTTTCTCATCAATATTTCCCGAAGCAACCACAGCAATGTTGGCATAGTTGTATTGCTTGCCAATATAATCAACAAAATATTCTCTTTGGAATTTTTTAATATTTTTAGTTGGTCCTAAAATTGATCGACCAACCGCTTGTTTTGGAAAGGCGCTTTCTTGAAAATAATCAAAGACAATATCATCGGGAGTGTCGTTGGTCATAGCAATTTCTTGTAAAATCACGCCGCGTTCTTTTTCTAATTCAACTGAATCAAAAGTGGAGTTTTGAAGAATATCACTCAGAAATTCGGTCGCAAATTCGGCATCTTGTTTTAAAACTTTAGCGTAATAAACAGTTTTTTCGCGTGAAGTATAAGCGTTAATTTTGCCGCCAATATTATCGAATTGCTCGGCGATTTGTTTGGCGTTGCGAGTTGTGGTGCCTTTAAAAGCCATATGTTCCAAAAAATGGGAAATGCCGTTAATCTCAGGAGTTTCATTTCTACTGCCAGTATTAACAAACACAGCAATAGCAACGGTTTCAACAGTTTTGACTTGGTCAATAACAATTCTTAAGCCATTTGGCAGGGTAATAATTTTTTGATTCATTCTGATTGATTTAAAGAATAAAATGAGGGTATAAAATTACCTCATTTACAATGTTTGAAAGAGCAAATTGTAAGGAAGAAAATATAATTTTAAAGTAATATGCTGAATTTGATTCAAGGGCACCTCTAAAAATTAGAATTTTTACTTTGTTCTTTCGTTAAAAAAATATTACTTTGAAAATCAGAAGTTTAATCTAAAAAAATCGCTAATTTATAATCAGCAAGAGCACTTTGATATTTTTCAGATATTTCAATCAACGATACTTTAGAAGAGGCGGTATCTTGTTCACGAATGTTGACTAAGAAAAAATTACTAGCGCCATGTTTAAATTTTTCCCGTTCAGAATTTTCAAGCAATTCAGCCAGCCCAACCTCTTGGTGAAGATTGTGATAAATCTCAACTATACTACTAATTTGAACTTTAATTTGAGCCAGCTCTGCTTTTATTTGCTCTTCAGTAAGTTGAGTTTCGTATTTTATGGATTTTAATTTAGATTGATATTGAGCAGTTTTTCCTCGCGCTTCTCTTTGTTGCAATGGGATTACAAAATCCAGATTAACATAATTATTGGTGCCAACTCTTGAAGCAGAACCGTAGCCTAAATCTTTTGAAGCGCCAACATCAACATCAAGCTTTGGTTTGTAAAGGTTTTGGGCATATTTTAACTGGCTTAAATTTGACTCTTTTTGAATATTCAGAATTTTTAATTCTGGCCTGTTTTCAAAAGCACTTCTCAAATCAATATCGCTTTTTTTATCATCAATTTTTTTAACCGCAAAATTGATTTTTGGAACCTGACTATTTTTAGGAATTATTGGCAAGCCATTTTCAGATCTCCAGAACAAAGAAAGATAAATGGCGCCATTTTCACATTCTTGACGAGCTTTTTCCAAAACACTTTTGCGTCGTAAAATATTCTTTTTATTTTCAGCGACAATAATTTGTGCTACATCACCTTTCTTTAATCTTTCTTCAAGTTGCATTTGTCGCTTCAGAGAAAGTTGATAAAGATCTTCATAAATTTCAAAAATCTTTACCGCCGCAACCCATCTCCAATAAGACTTGGTTGCGTCACGCTCAATAGTTTTTTTTATGAATTGTAGCTGAATTTTGCTTTCCTTGACATCAAGATTTGACAAAATTACATCGAGACGATTTTGGTCAATCATACTATCTTTAAGCAAAGAAAACTTAGCTCCAGCCCGATATTCTCCGCCATCATTAGTGATTGAGTCGCCATCATAATCAGCAAAACTGCCAAAAGATTTGCGATAGCCGCCATATGCTTTTGCACCTAAAAATCCCAATTCTTTTTCTAAAGAAGTATCGGTTAATTTTCCATCATAAAAACCGCGGCTTTTATCGGAATAATTTTGTTTTAACTTAACATCAAAAAACCCCAAAGAGCCAAGAGCTTTGCTTTCAGAGGCATTAACTTTTTCGTAATAAGATAAAATTTTTGGATAATTTTTATCGGCAGATAACAAAACTTGTTGTTGGGATAATTCTTTGCTTGCTTCAGCTTTAGCAAACTTTAAATAAGATAGCTGTAATAAAATTATCGCAAAAATTATTGTGATTTTAATTTTCATTTAACCATTGATTTTTCTTTATCTTTTTTGGAGGTTGGCTTTAAATGATCGTCAAAACTAGGTGGAAAGCTGTTAAGTTGACGCCAGAATTCATAACCTAAGCTGACATTATTTAGCAAAATCCACGCTTGCGATTTAGCACCGTGCCTTAAAAATCGTTGATCTGGCCATTTCTCATTTTGATCTTTTTTAATAATAACCCGAAATTTACCATTTTCAGAAACTGACGAATCAACCGAAGTTACAATGCCACCAAATGTACCGATTGCAAGCGAAGGCCAGCCGCTAAACTGAATAATTGGCCAACCCTCAAACTGCAATCGAACTTTTCTTCCTTCCTTAATTAAAGGAATGTCGTTACCGCTAACATAGATTTCTACAGCTGAGTCGCTTAAATTTGGGGCAAAACTTGCAAGATGGTCACCAGACTTTACTAATGTCGCCGAATTTCCAGCCAAAACTTTTAAAATCATACCATCTTTTGGTGCGACAATTATTTGATTGTCCTGGCGCGAGAATTTGGTTTCGGCCTCAGCAAGTTCAGAAGCTGAGGATTCTTCGATGGCTAAAAGTTTCTTATATTCAATTTTTGCCTCTTCAAAATCTCGGCGAGAGCTCAAACCTTTGGTAAAAAGCTCTTCTTGACGGTGGTAATTAATTTTGGAAGTTTGTGAAGCAATTTGACTTGCTTGTAATTTGCGTTTTTTGGCATCAAGTTCCAACCTCATTCTATCTAAAATCAAATGATCATTATCAACAATTTCTACCAGCTTATCGTCTTTTTTAACCACCGAACCATCTCTAACATACCATTTTTTGATGCGACCACCAATTGGAGCGTTAATGTTTTGAGTGCGGTCATTAGGATCGCTGGCAATAATATAGCCAAAGCCCTGAGAGGTTTGCTGCCAAGGAGTTAGCGATAAAATTAAAATAGCGGCAGCAAGAGAAATGAGAATAATTTTTGGCAGAATTTTCAGCGGTTTTGGGGTTTTAATGCTTCTAAAATTTGTAAAAGAAGCAAAATCTTTTTTCTCGAAAGAAAAATTATAAAATTTTGATAATTTTTGGCAGGAAGCTGCAAGATCATAGAAATTTTCTAAGTCACGCCCTAGCTGAGAAAAGTTATATAATGTTGTCGACAAAACCAATTCCGCAGCAACCAATTGTCCAATCGTTAGTTGACTATTTAGAATTAGCGAACCGCCAATCATAAGCAAAGCAACGCTGGCAACCACGTATAAGATTAGTAGCAAAATAACCTGAGAAAACAAACTTTTAAAACACTCCTTACGATTTTCTATATAATCACCTGTGAGGGAATTGACTTTGTTTTTGAAATCGACTTCTGCAATATTTTCTCTATTAGTAATTTGTTCAAAACACTCAACCAGATCATATTTTGATTGGCTTTTGGCAACTGAACTTGCAATAGCCTGCTTATAAAAAAGCGACCAAATCAGATATAGCAGAACTGCAATTATGATACTAAAAAGAAAAAATATTGGATGATAAAAGCTGATTAGAATCAAACCTATTAAGCCTTGCAGAATTGTATATGAAGTTTTGGTAAGAAATTTAGGAATGGTTTTTTGAATTGTGATTGTTTCAAAAAAACTAATAACAGATGGAATGTTGTTTGGGGTTTTCTCTTTGTTTTTCAAAAGCAAAATTGTGATTTCACAGGCAATTCTGGCAAAAAAATGACGTTGAAAAATTTCAGTAATAAAAAACTGTAGGGCATTTAAACTTGCCCAGAAAGTTAGTACAATTAATAGCACAAAACCAAGCACAACCATAGGCTGAACCATTGCTGTGAAAGAAACCGAGTTAATCAAAAATTGCACCGAAAGTGGTACTGCAAGAGAAAGAAAGCTAATCGCCAAAACATAAACTATGCTTATCCAAAAAAACGAGGATTCTGCTTTGAGGATTTTGGTAAAAAATGAAAAGATCTCAGTTGCTTTGATATCTTTGATATTTTCTTTCATTATTTTTATTCTCTGATATTAATCTTAAAAAACTTTTTCTTCCCCAAGGCCACTTTAAAAAATGGTTGAGCAGAATCAAATTTGATTATCAAATTCTCATCATCAATTTTTTCATCATCAACTTTCACACCACCACCTTTAATCAGTCTTTTTGCTTCTCCACCGGATTCACACAACTCAGTTTCACGCAAAATTTCGATTAATTTTTTACCATTTTTAATTTCTTCTTCGTTAAATTTTATAGATTTTTCTGGCAATAAATTAATATCAATAAAACCAGAAAACATATTTTTTGCTCGTTCAAAACTAGCAATTGCCGCCGCTTCGCCGTGGCACATTTTGGTTGCTTCAAAGGCTAAAATTTCTTTTTGCTGATTGATTTCTTGTTGAGAAATTTCAGCAATTTTTTCTAAACTTAAATTAGTAAAAAACTTGAGCAGCTTTGAAACATCGGCATCGTCGACATTTCTAAAATATTGAAAATAATCAAAACTGCTTA